>NZ_JBNPLJ010000018.1:0-47367 GCF_050313415.1 Collinsella sp. SGI.184
CCTCGGGGCCGCCTCTCGGCGGCCTTGCGAAAAACGAATCCAAGTCAGACCATTTCAAATGGTTCGATGTCTGCCCGGATGCGACACATCTGGTGTGTCCATCCTCGCAGTATCCGGTTCTCAAGGTGCACGCCCTCGCGGTCAATCCGGTCCGACCGGGCCGCGCGGCAAGGAGATATATTGCCAGACCGGAGGGGCCCGCGGGGCGGGAATCACGCACTCCATATTTTGTTCACAAATAAATTGATCCTTCAGCTGTTTCACTGAAGTCATATCTGAAGCATCGGCTTCCGGTATTGGCGATGACCAGCTGGTTTATAGGTGTTGAGGTATCGGTCATCTCTGGTGCGCTACTTTACTCTAACGGCATCTGGTTTTGGTTTCCTGTCGGTAAAAGGCTGGTTTTGGCCGCCAGGCGTCCTTATATATAGAGAAGATCGGGTTCGAACCCGTGCACCGGCAACAAAAAAGCGGCCGGCATCCGCCAGTCGCTTTTCTATTCTATGGTGGGCCGTCAGGGGTTCGGGCCCGCTGCGCGGGCGGCCGCTTCGGCGCCTCCGCGCCTCGCGCGCTGCGCTGGCAAACGCTGACGCGTTTCCTCAGCTCCGCGCCCTTTCGGGTTCGAACCCGTGCACCGGCAACAAAAAAGCGGCCGGCATCCGCCAGTCGCTTTTCTATTCTATGGTGGGCCGTCAGGGGTTCGAACCCTGGACCTTGGGATTAAAAGTCCCCTGCTCTGCCAGCTGAGCTAACGGCCCGCGGATGGCATTGTACCACGGTCTGAGACTATTCCCAACTCCATTGGCCGTTCTGGAAAATCACAATTTCACGTCCATCAGGTGTAATGCCCGTAATATCGATGTCGTCCGTGCCAATCATAAAGTCAACGTGCGTGCTCGAAACGTTGACGCCATGCTCCAGAAGTTCCTCTTTGGACATGTCATACCCGCTTTCGATGCACTCGGGAAAACCGACACCCAACGCAAGGTGACAGCTGGCGTTCTCGTCATAGAGTGTGTCGTAGAATAGAATGCCGCTTTCACGAATCGGTGTGTTCTTGGAAATAAGCGCGACCTCGCCCAGATGAGCAGCACCTTCATCGGTTTCAATAATGCTCGCAAGCGTTGCCTTACCCACGCGAGCGTCATAGTCCACTACGCGGCCGTTCTCGAACTTAATCCAAAAATCGTCAACCTTATTGCCGTGGTGAATGAGCGGCATAGCCGAGTACACGATGCCGTCGGCGCGCATACGGTCGGGCGAGGTGAAGACCTCCTCGGTGGGAATGTTGGGGAAGAAAGGGTGACCGTCGGGAGTTTTTCCCTTGCCGCCGGCCCACTCATGGCCTTTCGTCATTCCAATCGTCAGATCAGTTCCATTCGAAGCGGTGTAGTGCAGGCAATCAAATTGATTATCGTTTAGGAAGCGCAGGTTCTTTTCGAATGTGGCGTCATGGAGCTCCCAGTCGCTCTCCGGGTCCTGGCCATCAGCACGAGCGGTGTGCAGAATCGCATTCCACAGCTTATAGACTGCAACCTCATCGGCGTCTCCCGGGAATACCTCGCGCGCCCAAGCAGCGACCGGAGCGCCGGCGATGCACCACGGGTTAATGTTGTAGTCCAGTCCACGGCGAAAGACCTTACACTGCATGTTCCTCGCCTTAGAAGCTGCGGCAGGCTTAGCGGGATCGATGCCCTTGAGGGCAGCAGGGTCCGTGCCCTCAATAAAGATAAAGCAGGCTCCGTCCTGAGCCAACGAATCCAGCTGTATGCGCTTCCACTCGGGAGTCTGCTCAAAATAGCTTTTCTCGACATGCTCGTAGGTAAGCCTCGTCACGGCATCGTCAGCCCAGATGACCGTCACGTGACCGGCACCGGCGTCATAAGCCTCCGCAACCACCACGCGCGCAAATGACGCGCACTCGACGGGAGACTGAACGACGACCTCCTGACCGGGCTTAACGTTGACGCCCTTGCGAACAACGAGACGCGCATAATTTTTAATCTTGGGCTCCAGGGACTTCATACCCTCCAGAGCCTCTTCGACCGTCAGGGCAGCTCGAATCATGTGCCACTCCATCTATCTACAGGACAGTAAAAAGGCACGCCGCAAAAAACGACGCGCCTTATATCTTAGCGATATCTATAGGTTGTAACGCTACTACTTCTTCTTGGAGGCCTTCTTGTCCTCTTTGGCAGCCGAGCGCTCGATGATAGCGTTGAGCTTGTTATCGGACATGCCCTCGGCCTGCGCGCGATACATATTACGCAAGGGACGGATGCGCACGAAGTCGTAGATGAAGTCACCCAGAATGACGATGTAGGACAAAACAATGCCGGCCATCTGGACGGGGCTGGACACCATGCCAGCGGGAGCGAAGTACAGCGAAGACCAAATGGCCACGACGAGCACCATGCCGATAGTAAGCACGGCCCACCAGATGCGGCGGCGCTTGGTGTAGTCCTCATCCTGCTTGAGAAGGATGCTCGACACCGTGTAGATGCGGTCCTCCTTGGCGCGCCGCTTAGCCTTGCGGGCGCGCTTCTCCTCTTTAGAGAGGCCCTCAAGGCTCTCGCCCTTCTCGAGCTCCTTGCGGCGTGCCTTGGATGATGCCGGCACGACGCGAACAGAACTCGCTGCCTGACGAGCTGGCTTGGCGGATGCGGCGGACTTGCGCGCAACCCCGGTAACCTCGTGGGATTGCGTGCGCTTGTTCGTGGCGCTGCGGGTACTCACTTACGCGTTCTCCTTCATGCTTGTAAACTGGGAGCCCGTGATGATCTGGAAGGCCTCGCGATAGCGCTCGGACGTGCCATCGATGACCTCGGCGGGCAGATGCGGGGTCTCCCCCGTCATATCCCAGTTGGCCTTGAGCCAATTGCGGACGAATTGCTTGTCGTAGCTAGGCTGAATCTTACCCTCCTCGTAGCTGGCGGCAGGCCAGAAACGGCTGGAGTCGGGCGTGAGGCACTCGTCGATCAGCGTGACCTTGCCATCGATGACACCAAACTCAAACTTGGTGTCGGCAATGATGATGCCACGGGTCGCTGCATACTCGGCGGCAGCTTTGTAGATCTTAAGAGACAGATCTCGGATCTGCGTGGCGATGTCCTCGCCAACGATCTCGCAGCAACGCTCAAACGAGATATTCTCGTCGTGATCACCGATCTCGGCCTTCGTGGACGGGGTGAACAGCGGCTCGGGGAGCTTGGAGGCCTCGGTCAGGCCCTCAGGCAGCTGGATGCCGCAGACGGTGCCGTTCTCGTCGTAGGTCTTCTTGCCCGAACCGGTCAGATAGCCGCGGACGATGCACTCGATAGGAATCGTCTGGGCCTTCTTAACCAGCATGGCGCGGCCTGCGAGATAGTCACGATACTCGGCAAACTCCTTGGGGAAATCCGCCGGATCGATGGAGACGAGGTGATTGGGGATGATATCGGCAAACTTGTCGAACCAGAACGCCGAGATACGGTTGAGCACCTCTCCCTTAAACGGAATTTCGTCGGGAAGAATAAAGTCGAACGCAGAAATGCGATCGGTGGCGACCATCAACAGGTTTTCGCCGGCATCGTAGATATCACGAACCTTGCCACGGGAATCCGGACGACGCTCCATCGTTGTCACGTGAGTCACTCCTTACCTAAATACGACAGAAATGCGGGTTCTTTACCGCACGTTTTCGCAAACTCGGAGCGGCAGGGACGCGGTCCCTCCTTCACCGAATAGCGAAAAGCTAGTGCTCCATTGTAGTAGATGCCGCGTCCGCCGTGTGCTCGCGGGGCAGATGAATCGTAAAAGTCGTACCCTTTCCAAGCTCCGACTCCACGGATATGTAGCCATGGTGACGCTCGACGATCTGTTTAGTTACGGCGAGGCCGACGCCCAGGCCGCCAGCTTCGCGGGCGCGGCTGGCATCGGCGCGCCAAAATCGTCCGAAGATACGCGACAGATCGTCCTTGGCAATACCGATACCGGTATCCGAAACGGCAATACTGACATGCTTGCGGTCACTGAGCACCGACACTACGACCCAACCGCCCTCGGGGGTGTAGCGCATGGCGTTGCTCATGAGATTGATGACGCATTGCGTGATCATGTCGGGATCGGCCTCGACGACATCGTCGTGCCCCTGGGTTTCATCTGCAAAGCGAAGGCGAAGGTCACGGTCGGCAAACAGACGCTCCTGGCCGTTCACAATCGATCGCACGAACGGAACCATATCCACCGGTTCGAGATTGAGCGGAGCCGTGCTGTTTTCCATACGCGATAGGTCAAGCATCTGCTGCACCAAACGAGCCAGGCGACGCGTCTCGGAAGCGACCGTCTCCAGATGCTCGTCGTCGGTGGGGTACACGCCGTCTTGCATGGCCTCGACCGTTGCAAGCATGGCCATGAGCGGTGTACGAAGCTCGTGTGCGACATCCGAGGTCAGGCGCTTTTCGTGCTTCATATCTTTCTCGAGCGAGGTGGCCATCTCGTCAAAGGTCTCACCCAGCTGGTCGATTTCGTCATCGCCGCGCAAGCCCGTACGAGCAGACAGATCGCCGTCGCGAATTTGCTTGGCTGTGCTCGTAATACGATGAATCGGCTTGGTAAGCATGCGCGACACGAGCGATCCGATAACGACCGAGATGCAGATTGCAACAACCGCGGCAAGAGCCATGGCGTTAAAGGTCTTCTCCCTAAACGCAGAATCTGCCTTAGTGAGCAGAGCGTCGGAGCCGATAGCCCATAGCTTTACCTGTCCGACATGCTCGCCAGAGGACGTAACGATTTCGACGTTGGCAACGCTATCGGAGTCGGTGGGCGCTGACGAGACCGGGCTATGCGAGGCCTTTTTACCGCTCGAGCTGCTCGACGGCAATTCGCTCTCGCGCACATCGGCGGTCGCACTTGCCGAAGGCCATGAGTCGTCATAAACGACAACGCCCTTTTTGTTGACGACCTGCATACCCAGGTCGTCGGACACCAAGCTCGATGTCGCGACCGTGCGCAGCTCGCCCGCAGTCCAATTGCCGTTTTCCTCATACGACGTCGCAAGCTTTTCGGCAGCAGAATTGGCGATCTCGACGATATTGGAGCGCGTGTAATCCGAAAAGACGGTACCCCACACAACGGAGACAACGCCCACCAGCACCAATACCGTCATGAGCGATGTCAGGGCAAAAGCCAAAGCCATACGCGAGGGATAGCTCATCGCCGGCCGTGAATCGGAACGAGGCGTGTTCCAACTTGCCTTGGAACCCGCCTCGTTCTCCTGCTTGTGCTTTTGTCCGATTTCAAAGCGCGCAGGTGTCATATGTGATTTACCTATTTCTCGTCCGACTTATCGGTCTTGGCCGGAGCCTCGAAGCGATAACCGACGCCGTGAACGGTATAGAGCCACTTAGGCTTCTTGGGGTCGTCGCCCAGCTTGGCGCGAAGGTTCTTCACGTGGCTGTCGATGGTGCGCTCGTAGCCCTCAAAGTCGTAGCCGAGCACCTTCTCGACCAGCTCCATACGGTTATAGACGCGACCGGGATGGCGAGCAAGCGTGGTAAGCAGCTTAAACTCGGAAGCGGTCAAATCAACTTCCTTGCCCTCGACCAAGATCTTGTGGCCCGAGATATCGATGACCAGATCGCCAAAGTCGAGCACCTCAACGGCGGGCTCGTCTGCCTGGTGAGCACGACGGAACAGGGCGCGAACGCGGGCGACGAGCTCGCGCGGCGAGAACGGCTTGATCAGGTAGTCGTCGGCACCAAGCTCGAGACCGATGATGCGATCCTCGATCTCGCCCTTGGCGGTAAGCATGATGATGGGCACATCCGAGGTATCGCGGATAGTGCGGCAAACGCGCTCGCCGGGGATCTTGGGGAGCATAAGGTCGAGCACAACTAGGTCGAACTGGTGCTTCTCGAACTCCTCGATCGCAGACTGGCCATCGCCAACGCCAACAACCCAGTAGCCCTCGCGCTCGAGATAGGCAGCGACAGCGTCACGGATCGCCTTCTCGTCCTCGACCAGCAGAATCTTTTTTGCATCTGAAGCCATAACACGGCCCCCCTGTCTCAATTAGCTAAGAACAAGCCCATTTTAACGCACCTGAGCCCACCGGGTATCGCATGGGCGCGACAGCTCGGCGGGCGGTACTCACGGTTACAATGGGCTTATTCCCCCGTTGGCGCCTTTTTAACCCCTCGGCGCTAAAGAGAGAACAGGCGAGCGGTAACCGTCTCGGGAATTCCTTGGCTATTACGCACCGTGGCATAGGTTAAAAACGTATTCGATTTTCCCGCCGTAGCTGGATAGTCGCCATATTCGAGAGCGCGGTCGGGCGACAGCAGCGAACCATAGGTTTTAGCGGAGGTATCGATCAGAAAATGCGATGCCTGAACCTTAACCAGATATTTGCCCTTCCTGCCGGCGGCGCACGCAAGCGGTTCGCGCGATAGAAATTGATACGGGCCGCCCTCGTTACCAATGTAGGTACCCATATTGCCCAGGCCGCCCACGCCGGCATAGGTCGCCTCAATGGAGAACACAAACGTATCGCCCATATATACGGCCTCGAAAGGTGACACCGACGAAGGAAGGACCAGCTGAGCCCTCTTGGTATTGTTGCCGTCCGTCAGGTCGATCGCCGTCATGCCGTAGTAGACGCCCTCGTCATTGCGCACGCGGGGTGAGATAGTCAGGATGCCATCGCTCACGCGCGGTGCAGACGCAAAGCGGCCTGTCGACTTCCAGATTGCCTCCGCTTTAGATTCATCGAGCGAACGGCGGTAGCAATATGAATCGCTGCCGGTCTTATTGCCACCGGTCGAAGGCATCTTGTACCAGATGACCGACGAGTCAAAGGCGGTAAACAGCGGAGGGTCGTAGTCCTCACCGCCGCGATCAAGCTCAACGGCATTACCAGTAAGCGCCGCGCCCGACAGGGTTTGCGCATAGAGCTTCCACGACGAATTCGCGTAGTTCATCTCAACCCACGCAAACACGCTATCGGTGGCGCGAACGTCGTAAAACGCATAACCGGAACCCTCGACAGGATCGTCAATCAACGTGGTGAGTGAGCCGTCCCCCATGTTGAACACGCCAAGCGTGTTGGCATGCAGCGCAGATGCGGGCGCCATCATCGCCGCAGCGTAACCTCCATCGCAGTAGTACAGCAGCGTCCCCAATGGCAACGTCCACGACGCCGTCGGCTTAAGATCAATGTCGACGGCCTCATACTCTTCGGTAATCGAGACGATCTTGGAATCATCTTTGATAACCTGCGGCTCACCGGCAGCATCATCGCTGGTGCCCGTTTTTTTCGAGCACCCCGCAAGCAGCGTGGCAGCACTCGCGGCAGCACCACCCAACACAAATCCTCGGCGCGTTACCCCATTCTTAACGCGATCAAAAATACTCATTAGGCAATCTCGGCACGCGCGGCCTCGATGGCACGCGTAAGCTGGTCGGCACAGGAGGTCTTTTTCGTGCCGCACGTATTGCCGGCCAACACCTCAATCACACGATCGGAAGAAACACCTTCGACCAATTTAGAGATGGCCTTGAGGTTGCCGTTGCAGCCGCCGGTAAACTCAACGCCCAGCACTTTGCTGCCGTCATCGGAAAGATTGAGGTGAATATTGCGAGTACACACGCCCTGGGGCTTGTAATCAAACGAAATCATGCGATCTCCTTCTCAGAATGTCATTCGAGACGACTATTATCCCCGTCTTTCCATAAATGCAACGAGGCGCTTTACCGGCAACACACATTACCAGCAAAGCGCCCTAAAAAGCTAACGTTATGCCCGAACCTACTCGAAGCTCAGCTGCTCCAGACGATCGAAGACCGTATCGATGCGGGTGAGGAAGTCCCACGGATCAAAGATCTCGTCGAGCTTCTCCTGGCTGACGGTGCAGCGCGGATCGGCCTCGAGGCGCTCCTTGAAGGTGGGGCCGGAAACGCAGTCCTGCACCTCATGCCAGGTCGCCATGGCGTTTTCCTGCACGATTGCGTAGGCGTCCTCACGGGTAATGCCCGTATCGACGAGGGCCAACAGAACCTTGGAGGAGAAGATGAGACCGCGGGTCTTGTTGAGGTTGGCCATCATGCGAGCCGGATACAGCTGGAGGCCATCGATAACGCGGATAAGGCACTGGAACATGTGGTCAAGTGCGATAAAGCTATCGGCCTGGGCGACGCGCTCGGCAGAAGAGTGCGAAATGTCACGCTCATGCCACAGGGCGACGTTGTCGAAGGCGACCTGGGCGTTGGACTTCACGACGCGCGACAGGCCGCAGACCTTCTCCATGGTGATGGGGTTACGCTTGTGCGGCATGGCGGAGCTGCCCTTTTGACCCTTGCGGAACGGCTCCTCGGCCTCGAGCGTATCGGTCTTCTGCAGATTGCGAACCTCGGTAGCGATACGCTCGCAGGTGGCCGCCGTGGTGGCGAGGACGCCAGCGAGGTAGGCATGATGGTCGCGGCTGATAACCTGCGTGGACAGCGGGTCGTGAACCAAACCCAGGTGCTCGCAGACATACTCCTCGACAAACGGCTCGATGGAGCTGTAGGTGCCAACGGCACCCGAGATGGCACCGAAGGCGACGTTCTTGCGAGCGTCCTCAAGGCGATCCAGATCGCGCTTGAGCTCCCAGGCCCAAGAGCCAAACTTCATACCAAAGGTCATAGGCTCGGCGTGGATGCCGTGAGTGCGACCGGCGCAGAGCGTGTTACGCTCCTCGAAAGCGCGACGTTTGCAGATCTCGCCGAGTTTCTTGACGTCCTCGATAATTAGGTCGCAGGCCTGGGTAAGCTGATAGCACAGGGCCGTATCGCCCAAGTCAGAGCTGGTCATGCCATAGTGAACCCAACGGCTGGGTTTAGGCTCGCCCTCGGGAACATCGGCGTCAATATACTCCTTCATATTGGTCAGGAAGGCAATGACGTCATGGCGCGTGACTTCTTCGATCTCGTCGACCTTCTCCTTCTCAAAGTTGGCGTGGTCGCGGATCCACTGTGCTTCTTCTTTAGAAATACCGATCTTGCCGAGCTCCGCCTGGGCCTCGCAGGCCAGAACCTCAATCTCCTGCCAAATGGCGTACTTGTTCTCGAGGGAGAAGATGTGTCCCATCTCCGGGCGGGTATAGCGATCGATCATAGCGGCTCCTTTTTGGTTATTGGCACGTTGGTCGTAACCCAACCATTGTACCGTGCGCAGGTGCAAGTATAGGCAGCAGGTATTAACCTAACATTTTGCCATTTGCCTAACGTTCACACCTTGTCGGGTTCGAGTCCCGGCGCTTTATTGAAAAAAGCACGACACCGTGATGGTGCCGTGCTTGTACTTTTAACTGGAGCGGGCAACGGGACATCCGCGCATTTGCTTCGCAAATCCGCACCGGCTTCAGGCGCCTGTCGGCGCCTTCACCTGCTCGCTACAAACGCTTCGCGTTTGCTTAACGCTCACACCCTGTCGGGTTCGAGTCCCGGCGCTTTATTGAAAAAAGCACGACACCGTGATGGTGCCGTGCTTGTACTTTTAACTGGAGCGGGCAACGGGACTCGAACCCGCGAGTGTCAGCTTGGGAAGCTGATGCCTTACCACTTGGCGATGCCCGCATATGTGGGGGATAGTATAACGCGGTTGTCTTGTTTGATACAAGGGCACTAACCCTTGTTTTACGCATGGAAAATCATCTTCTTGTTGCTCGAATTGCGAAAACAGGGACTCGAGTAACTTTTTTACACCGTCTTCTACCTGCTCTTTTGTTTGATTATCTAAAACCGGTCTCCATCTGTTGGGAACTTGGCAAGTTCTTGGTCAGCTCGCGGTACTTACCCGTATGACCCCCGGCGCTAATCTCATCCCACGCGCCGCAATCTCCCAGCGCGGCGCACAAAGGATAAGGAGCAGCCATGTCCAATGCACCCACGCACTCTGTCCACAGCGCAATCGCAACAGCACCGCTGCTCCTATTCCTCTTGTTGTTTCTAGCCTGCGCCACGCCTGGTACCGCCTGCGCCGTCGATGGAAACGATACGCTTAGTTTCCGCACCATCAGCGATATGTGCGGACCGTTTGGCATTGGCAAGTACGAGGCACAAGACGCCTCGATTTCTTACTGCATGAACCAAGACTGCCCCGGCCCCAGCAGCCCAGGAGGACCCTGGCGGACCTACAATCAGGGTTGGACATGGCTCGACAACGAGTTTGCCGCCGTCATCTGCCATGGATACCCCTCCGCCACATCATTTGGCGGCCATAACCTAACGGCCGAACGCGCCCGCGCCGCAACCCAGATTGCCGTGTGGATGCTCAAAGGAACCACGCGCCCCGACGGCTCTTTTGCGTATACAAACAACGCCGGCGTTGCCAAAAGCGGCAAGTTCGATCAAGACGCCGAGGTTGTCGCGGCGGCGCGCTGGCTCTACGACAACGCAAAAGCCGGAAATATTAAGGCCGACCCGCATCGCGCCAGACGCTATCACGGACCCGTCTCTAACGAAGGCCGGCACCAGGATATGCTCTACGTTTTGCCCACCATCAACGTATCCTTTGAGAAAAGATCTGCAAACACTGTCATTACCAGCGGGAACGATACGTATCAGTTAGCTGGGGCGACGTTTAACATCTTTGAGAAAAACACGGACAAACACGTCGGCAGCATCAAAATGGACGGCAACGGTCGTGCACGGGCAACGCTTTTGCCCAACACGGCATACTACCTAATCGAAACCAAAGCGCCGACAGGCTATCTGTCCCGACGCGATCGCATTGCCTTTACCACCGGAAAGAGCGGCGGACATGTCACAATCAACGAGCAGCCAGGTTCTATCACGCTGCGTGTCGTCAAAACCGATGCCGCCACGAGTGCCGGAGCGCAGGCGGGAACCTCGCTCGCCAAAGCCGAATTTACCTGTGTCTCGCAATCTACCCCTGGGTGGACGCGCACCTTCACGACCGAAGGCGATGGCCAGGCGACCTTAAGCGGCATTCCCCTGGGAACCTTTACCCTCTACGAATCGAAAGCACCAGAGGGCTACCTGCTCCCCCATGACAGCTGGACCTATACGATCGGCCCCAATCAACTAAACGACATGGGCGTCGTTGAGCTCGAACGCCGCATCCCCAATACTCATATTGCGTTTGACCTCGAGATTTCCAAGTTCAAGGATTACGGGAACGGCGAGCAATCGGGATTAGAACAGCCAGCGGAAGGCGTCGTCTTTGAAATCGTCAGCAACAGCTCTAAGCAGGTCGTAGGCACATTGACGACAAATATCTATGGCTTCGCATCCACCAAAGACCAGCCCAAGGCCTGGTTTGGCGCGGGCACACGACCGGACGGCGTCCATGGAGCCATCCCCTACGATCGTGAGGGGTATACCGTTCGCGAGGTCCCGGAAACTGTTCCCGCAGGCTTCAAGCGGGCAGAGGATTGGACCATCGCGCCCGAGCAAATCGCCGACGGAGCCAAGCTTCAGTACATAGTGGACAATCACACCCTTTCGACACATCTCCAAATCATCAAACGCGATGCCCAGACGGGAGCTTCCGTCCCCCTTGCCGGCTTTAGTTTTCAGCTGCTCAACAGCAACCGTGAACCCATCTCTCAAACATGCTGGTATCCGACGCACAACGTTATGAACACCTTTACCACCAATGCGACCGGCACCGTCACGTTGCCAGAATCGCTCAAGCCGGGCACATATTACGTACGAGAAGTCGCAGCCAAAGCGCCCTACCTTGTGGGCGACGAACTGAAGGTGACGATTCCTGCCGATGCAGATCTCACACCTATCGCCGCCGTCTCGTATTTCAACAGCGCGGCAACCGGAAGCATCGAGATCGTGAAGGCTGACGCAGTAGACGGCAGTGCCCTATCTGGTGCCAAGTTTGAAATTCGCGCTGCCGACGATATCGTTTGCCCCGATGGCCACATTGCCGCCCTTGCCGGTGAAGCCGTTGCCACCGTCACAACTGATGAACAGGGTAAAGCTCGCGTAGACAACCTTTCGCTGGGTTGCGGAACGGCACGATACAAAGTCGTTGAAACCCAGTCTCCCGACGGCTATCTACTTGATCGGACAGCACATATCGTTGAGCTTACTTATATCGACCAGAAGGTCCCCGTGGTCGAGTCGCAGATCGAATTGCCTAATGATTACACCAAGGTCGATTTCTCCAAGGTCGATATGACAGGCAAGCATGAAGTTAAAGGCGCCCGACTGGTCTTATGCGACGCCGATGGAACAGAAATTGATTCTTGGATATCATCCGAGCAGCCACATCGCGTGGAGCACCTTGAACCCGGTTCTTATACCCTACGCGAAACAATGTCCCCACGCTCCTATGACCTCGCTGAAGACGTATCCTTTGAAGTCGAGGATACGGGGAAGATCCAGGCCGTAACCATGACGGATGCACCGATTGAGATTAAGGGGAGCGTCGACAAGCGACAAGAAATCGCGCGGCCAACCGCAAAGGGAACAGTGGCGAACGGCGACGGTAAAAACCGGGCTGCGACGCAACCCGACAGAAAGGGCTCCTATTCCTACACCATCGACGCTCAAAACGAATCGAGCACCTGGGTCGACGAGTTCACCGTCACCGACGATCTCGAATGTGCCAAAGACGGCACGGCAAAACTTGTCGCCATTAAAACCCCGATCGCCTTCGGCGACTTAAACGGGCTCTGCAATGTTTGGTATCGAACGTCACCGGCAGACAAGTTGGGCATAAAGGAAAAGGCCAACGCCACACTTGACGATGAACACACCAACCCGTGGCTCGAGACAGCCGAGGTCAAAGAGCGGCTGGGCGAGGATGTGCGGATTGTCGATTACGATGGCTGGAGTCTTTGGAAAGCCGATGTCTCGACCACGGAGTCTTCCACCCTCGAAGTAAAGGACCTTACGCTTTCGGACGACACTGTTATCACGGGGATTCGCTTTGAGTATGGCTCGGTTTCCGCAGACTTTACGACCCGGCGCGACAACGATTCTTGGAATCGCAATGGGCTTAAAGACGAGCATGACGACCTTGACGACGCGACGGCATCCCTCAAATCGGATTTACACGGGGCAATCATCCGGATGTGTGCAACCTCATCTTATACACCCCAAACCGCACTCGCCAACAGTGCCCGTGTTGACCTTTGCCGCAACGGAGGAGGCGAAAAACTCGAGTCGCACGATAAAGATCGTGTTGTTCAAAAATGCGCCATTCCGCAGGATCTTCCAAATACGGGCAATGCACCCATCATCTCTTTTCTCACCGCACTATTGACCGCCGGTGGCACAGCAATTTGGCTCACTTGGCTAAGCTCGGCATCAAAAGAGGAGTAGGTAGAAATAACGGGCGAGCCGATATGCCGGCTCGCCCGTTATCTGGCGTATGTAACCAAAGGCTATTCCGTAGACGCAGACCCGCCGTCAACAAGTTCCAGATCGCCATCCGAAATGCCGTCGGCACCCAAACTCTGCTCTTGCTCCACCTCTTCGCTCATCGTGGACCTGGGCGTCGACCCCTTAGCGCCCACGATATATGCGGCCCCCAGACCCATAGCGATGGCGATCAAAAACAGAACAACATAGACGGGCCAATGGCGTTTGATGTATGAAAACACGCTAACTCCTTAGAGGTCCGCTACGAACGGCGGATGACCTCGGTGACAACCTCGGACACCGTAGCGATGTTCGTCGGGTTGACGTTGTACGGCAAATCGTCTTCGGTGCGCGCGCAGGCAAGACGCGGCCCATCGACACCGGCAATTGTGAGGGCGCGACGGCTCGCCTCGAGCGCGGCATAGGCATCGGTCTTGGCATAGGGCATCTCAAACGCGCCACAATCAACGTGGAACGACTTGCACACCTTGCTGACCAGATTCATGATGCGGCGATCACCCTTGAGCAACTGCTGCTCGCCTTCGATCGTCACGACCGAAAGCCTACCGGCTCCAATGGACTCAAGATTGATAAAGAACACACCACGCAGCTTATCGCGATGGGCTTCGAGGAACGCCTTCATACCGGCGCCGTCACAATCCGAGGCACCCGTTGCCACAAACCAGATATCGTGACCAAGCAGCTCGTCATCACCCATGGAGGCAACAGCCGAAAGCATGTCCTCGGCAGAAGCGCCGTCAGAAGAGGTGGCACCGCCCTTCCAGCCGTTATCATCGTCCTCAAAGTTATCCCAAGAGCCGATACCGCGGCCAGACTTCTTGGCATCGTAGTCATCCTCGACGCCCAGCCAGTCGCTCATGCTGTTCTGCTCATTCTTCTTTTTGCGTCCGAACAAGCCGCCCAGACCACGCTTCTGAGGCTTTGCCTCCTTGGCGACGGGAGCCGAGATGGTTTCGATGGGCTGAGCGCCCGAAGAAACGGGCATGGAGGGGGCAACCGGTGCCGACGTGGGCTCGGGCCCCTGAGCCGTCGCGAAAGGATCGTCGGCCTGAGCCGAGGGGTCGGGAAGATCGAAGAGGGATGTGCGGGATGCGACGTTGGCCTGCTGCATCGAGGGCAGCGACGGATCGGGGACCGAGGCAAGCGGCGAAGAAGAAGGTGTGGGCACCGGAGCAGAAGCGGGATCGGGGATATTCATCTGCGGACGCGGTGCGGCCTTGGACGAAATCTGTGCCATGAGCGAATCAACCGTCTCGACCTGCGCCGATGCGGGGTTGGCAACCGTGGAGCCGGGATCGCTCGGGGCAGGCATGGTAAAGATCTGCGTAGAGTACGGCCTGGACTCATCGGCGTTAGAAATCACCGGGGTCTCTTCTTGCTCAACGACGACCGTCGCGTCGGCTTCAATCTCGTCGGCGGTGTTCGTCTCGGCGTCAACGTTCTCAACCTGCTCGGCATCGACACTCTCAGCCGGCTCGGCTTCGGGTGCCTCGATCTCATCTGCAGCATCCTGGGACTCATCGGAAACAGAAAGGGGCTCGGCGATGGCAGTACCCTGCTTCTCGAACGTTATCGTGGCATCGAACTTCGCGGCATCGAGCGTCTCGGTGGCGTCGATTGGCTGCTGGGCCTCAAAGGACGTCGTAGCCTCGGCGACCTCCGTCGCGGCAGGCTGCTCAGCCTCATGCTGTTCAAATTCCCGCGCCGTACGCTCACGCTCGGCCTCGGCAGCCTGCTGGTGGGCAATAGCCTCCTGCTCTGCCACCTCGCGCGCAGCGGCACGCTTTTCCTCAAGGTCGTCGACAAGTTTTTTACCCTTAGCGAGTGCGCCCTTAAAGAAGCTTGAAGCGCTGGCTCCAATCGAAGAGAACGCAGATGCTATATCGGCATGGGGCGTCGCGACCGGTAGATCGGCCGAAAAATCGGTATCGCTCTCATAGGAAACGCGCTGCGGATACTCATCGTAATCGCTGGCGGAATCGTCGTACACATCCTGAACCACCGGAGCGGGTGCAGCGGTGTCCGGCTCGGGTGCAGGGCTGGGCTCGGGTTCCGTCTCGGGCTCGGTATCGACGACGGGCTCGTCGGCAGGCGCGGCGACAGGTTCAACCGAAGCAGGCGCGGGATCGATCGTCGGCTCCTCGCCCTCTTCGTAATCAAGCGTGCACGACTCGGGAAGCATCCCCAAGGCACGAATGGCATCAGAACCAAAGCGAATATTACCGGCAGCATTGCGATACAGCTTGGGCTCGGGCTCGCTCGGCTCAGCGACAGCGGGCGCCCCAATCGACTCGACGACATCCTCATCCGCGACCGGCTCGGCAGCAACCTCGGCTTCAGCCTGAGCCTCGGGAGCAATGACACCAATCAGGGTTTCGTCAGCTGAGGCACCCTCAAAGCCATCGATCTGCTCGTCAAAAACTTCGCCCTGCTCGGATTCGGGAGCGATCGGCTGGCCAAACTCGTCCTCGGTGTAGGAGGGCTCTTCGTACTCGATCGTGTTGCCGTAGTCGTTTTGCTGCTGGGCAGCGGCATACTCAGCCGCCGCGCGCGCCATCTCCTCGGCACGACGCTTTTGCTCACCAAAATAGTCATCAAACGGAATGTCGTTGGGAAACTCGTTTTCGCCCTGGTAAGGGGCAACGTTATCCATGACACCGAGCATCGCGGCTACAGAAGACTTATTGCAGACCGCACCGGACGTATAGGGAAGAACAAAACGGTTGGCAATGATATTGGCCGCGTTGGCGAGCGCTACAAGAGAGGCGAGGATCGCAACGATCCAAAGCAGAACCTTCAGAGCGCCGGGGAGCGGCAGAATACGCAGAATGGCGACGGCAGCGGGGACAATCGTGGCGACCGGCAGCATCTTGGCGATGAGCGCGCGATACGGCGCGTACGGTTCGCGAGCGAGGAGCTCGGCACGCGGAGAATCGTAATGGGCGACAACAACCACCGGACGGTTGCGCGGAGATGCAAGCGGACCTGTGGCCTTGTGATAGGCAATGACATTTTGACTCACGCCCGTCTTGCCCAGGCGAGAGATAACAGGGCGACCGGTACGCTCGAGCACATACAACACGGCACCGGCGATGGCCAGCAGAACACCGATTAAGCCGATGCTGCCGCCAATACCCATAAGCAGGGCACCGGCAAAAGACAGAATGCCTGTGACGGCAAATGCCAGCCTGCTGGGTGCAGGAGCGTTAAATTCCTGGACTTCGGGATCAAAGCCATGATTGCGGAAGATCTGGGCGATATCCTCGGCAGCCAAACGCTCTTCTTCGCTGCACGCCGGCGTGATGCCCGTGCCCTGCAGCAGGTGATTGATATAGTTCTGGGTGTTCGCCATGTGCGCTCCACATCCATAATCCGACAAATAGGCCCAATGCTTGCACATTAGAACCGTATATAGTCGAAAGTATACCCCGAGCGAACGCAATCGGCCGAAATCTGGGCATCTTAACGCACTGAGCGGACAAGGATATAGCCTAATCTCCATATCGGATTAAAATCATGGCATCAAATAACCTTCCCATGCGAGGATTCTATGACGGTAAGCGATATGACCGCGACAAACAAAACAAATGCGCCAGAACCCGGTTTCGACAAAACCGCCCAGCGTATCCTCAACCTTTTCTTTGTCCTCAACAGTTCCCCCGAGCCTCTAACAACCGAGCAGATCGTGCTGGATTCTGACCTAGGCTACGGATCGGGCAACGTCGACTCGGATAAGCGAAAATTTCGCCGCGACCGCGACAAGCTGCTCGAGCGGGGCATTGTGATCAAGGAAGTTCGCGCCGCGGGTGCCCAGGAGACCGAGGAGAGCGCCTGGACAATCGACCGTGAGCATACGTTTGCCGCGGGCGGCTTGATCACCGCAGACGATGCCGACATTCTGCTAAACGCTATCGATCAGACCCTCACCACGGGCTCTTCGGCCTTTGCGACCCCGCTCGCCGACATACGCTCCAAAATTGCCTATCTTACCGGCGAGACGAATACGGCCGAGCCCCCCGTTGTTCACTCGCCGACGGTCGATGCGGTATGGAGCGCGTTTGCCGACCGATGCGCGCTGCGTTTTTTGTATCAAAACGGACGGGGTGAGCAACGACAACGCACTGTTTGCGTCTACGGCATGTTCGAGCGCGAAGGAACGGCCTACTTTTGCGGCCTAGATGACGCCACCGGAAAAATCAGAACCTTTCGCTGCGATCGCATCGTTCGTGCGTGGCGTCCATCGCGGGCCTACGCCATTCCCACAGACTTCAATCTCAACGATTACCTCTTCTTTGAATTCGATTTCTCCGATTGCCAGCCCGTCACGGCAACTTTCTCGTTTGCTCCGCAGGCTCAATCCGACATGGTCCACGGCCTCACACGTGGGCGAGGAAGGCTCGAGCACGCCAAAGACGGCTGGACCTGGACCGTTGACGTTCGCGACCTGAATGCGGCGGCGTCATTTTGCATGGAACACAGTGTTGACGGTATGAGGCCCGTAGCGCCCAACGAACTCAAGCAGGCGTGGAACCGCCTCATCGAAAGGACAGTGAGCGCTCATGGCCGTGCGTAAGCTCACCAGCGAACAAAGGCTCTCGCGCTCCATTGACATTATGGAGGCACTCTATGCCGCCGGCGAGGCGGGCATGACGCGAGACGAAATCTGCAGTCGCTTCGATATCTCCGGAGCTTCGCTCGACGAGATCATCGGCATCATCTCGACGCTCGCAGACCGCGAATCGGGCGCGCGCATCATTTGCGAATGCCGCGATGAACGTGTGGTTCTCATCGGCGATGCGGGCCGTGTGCTGCCGCTTCGCCTGAGTGCCGCCGAGGGCGCCGTACTCAACCATGAATTGGAGTCACTCGGAATCGAGGAGTGCGCGGCGGCGCGCATCCGGCGCGCACTCCTTCCGGCGGAACTCGGATACAACCAACGCGTTGTCGATACCGTCGCCCGTGGATCTTATTGGCAGCAACTCTGCTGTGCAATTCAGGATGGTGTGCGATGCCTCGTCACCTACCGCTCCCTGGACGACCAGCATCCACGCAGGCGATTGATCGACCCCCTAAAGATCACGACCAATGGCGACCAAACATACCTGATTGCCTGGGATGTCGAGGCAGACGGGCAGCGCTCCTACCGTATGGACAAGATCGAGGAGCTTCTGCTGACGGAAGACTCCGTCGTGCGTCACACGACCGAAACCACGTCCCTGCACGATTCCCTTGCACAGGCAAGCCAGAGCGTTAAGCTCCTGATGCCGCTCGATATGGCAGAACGCGTGAGGTGGGCAGGTATCAGGTCAATTAAAGCCGATGGGGAGGATACGGCAAGCGTGACCGTTTGCTATAGCTCCGAAAACTGGCTGTTTAGCCAGATTATCGCAGCGGGCGGAGCTATCCGCATCGCAGACGACCCCGCCCTTTCAAAGCGCCTATGTGATGCCGCCGAGGCAATGGCCTTCCGTTCTTAGCGATGGCGTTCGTGCGCTTGGCGCCATAACTGAAGATAGTGGCCGATCTGCGCCGTTTCGATGCGCTGATACGAGCTGGTGGGCAGCGATGTCAGAAATTTCTTGCCGTAACCCTTCGTCACCAGACGCGGGTCGGCCAAAATCAACACGCCGCAATCGGTCGATGAACGAATCAGGCGACCGGCCGCCTGCTTGACCTCGAGAACCGCCTCGGGCAGCGAGTAGCGTACCCAGGCGCGGTCCTCGCGCAGATTGCGCTCGCACGAGAGAGGATCGGTGGGGCTCGAGAATGGCAGCTTGGGGATAATGACGCATCTCAGCGTCTCGCCGCCGGCATCGAAGCCCTCCCAAAATGCTTTGAGAGCAAAGAGCGACGAGGTCGACTCGTTGATAAAGCGATCGCGCAAGCGACGGGGAGACGAATTGCGCTGCTGACAATTGAGTTCCAGGCCGGCACGCGCCAGCTTGGGCTCAACCCGAGCATACAGGTCTTCCATATCGCGGCGATTGGTGAACAGCGTGAGTACCGACCCGCCCATGGCAAGATGGGCATCGACCAGCACGCGCTCGAGCGCGGACAGATAGCCCTCGCGGTCGCGAGGGTCGGGAATGTCCCCCGCCACGACTACGGCCATGTTCGAATCGAAGTCATAGCTCGAATCCAGATGTAGTGACGAGGATGCCGAAGCGCCAATGCGATCGAGGCCTACGGCATGGTTAAAGTGCTCAAAGCTCTTGGACACCGTCATGGTTGCCGAGGCAAAGATGGCCGTATGCACCTCGGGCAGCCACTCGTTCGCCAGGGCCTCGCCGATGTCGATGCGCTCGGCGGTCATGGATTCTCCGCCCGCACGTAGGCGGCGGTTGACCTGCAGCGAGTACACATAATGCTCGTCGGTGCCGTCAATGATGAGCTTGAGGTTCTCGGCCAGCTCGTGCAGACGGCGCGAAATATCGCCCAGGTCGACGACGACCTCGGGTTTATCGGCAGCGACAGCCTGCACCAGCGCGGCAACATTTTTATCCGCCTGCTCCAGGGCATCGATAGCAGCGCTGGCAGACCGCAAGAAGTCATGCCAGTCATCCGACTCGCGCAACTCGGGGCCAATCCACAGATTTGCGCTGTCGTAGCCACCGCGGGCGCGACGGCCGAGCTCGCGCACGCCGTCAAACACCTCGGCGAGTGCCATGCTCGCGTGTGCGACCGTAGACGTCGCCTTCGCGGTGAGCCCCAGATAAAGCGTGGAGCCTTCGGATGTCGCCAAATCACGAGATACCTGGCTCAATGCACCGGAGCTCGACCCGCCAAGGCGCTCAAATAGCACGCGAGATTCGTCTGCCGAGACCACGCGCGCCCACTGGCGGCGCGCCTCGCGCTCGATGGAATGGGCCTCGTCGATTACCCAGTGGCGGATGGGAGGCAAAATTCTCCCTTCGGCCGCAACATTGCGAAACAGCAGGGAATGATTTGTGACCACAACATCGGCATGCGCCGCGCGACGACGGGCACCGTGGACGAGGCATTTATCGGGGAAGAACGGACACAGGCGGCGAGCGCATTCGCGCGAGGCCGTCGTAAAGTCGGGGCGGTTGACGCTGCGCCAGCGAATGCCGAGCGAATCGAGGTCACCATCGGCAGATTGGCACACATACGCCATGATCACCGCAACCGCTGTGAGTGTGTCGGCCGGATCGCGCTTGGTGGTAATCTCTGCCTGACTTCGGCTCATGCGCTCGAGCTTGCGCAGGCACGGATAGTGGTCATACCCCTTGAGCGCACAGAATGACAAGCCTCCGTCCAGCTGTTCGGCGAGTTTTGGCAGCTCGTGGTACATAAGCTGATCGGCAAGATTATTCGATTTGGTCGCAATGCCAACGGTAATGTTGTTTCGGCGGGCGGCCTCGGCAAAGGGCACGAGATACGCCATCGATTTACCGACGCCCGTACCGGCCTCTATCACGCGATGCGTATCCGTAACCAACGCGTCGCGCACCTCGAGCGCCATGGCAATCTGCTCGTCGCGCGGCTCATAAGTGGGATACATGCGATTGACTAGACCACCGGGGGCATAATCCGCCTCAATCTCTTCGCGGCTCGGCATGTTAAGAACCGGCAGCTCGTCGGCATCCACGCGATCATCGGCGCGATCGGCCTTGAGCACGTCGGCGCGGGCGGCGGCAAGCGAGAAAATCGAGCCGGGGTTTTGACCTGCCAAAAACGAGAAAATGGGACGATAGGACCAAGGAACATCCGCGTGCATATCCGCCAGACGCGCCATAAGGCCCTGCGGCAAGTCCGTAAGGGCAACCAGCAGCACGCGCCACACCCCACACAGGGCATCGACATCGGCATTTGCACGGTGCGACACGGAGTCGCAGCCAAACAGATCGGCCATAAAGGACAACTTGTGCGATGCCAGGCGCGGCAGCGCGATACGGGACAACGCCAGCGAATCGATCCAGATGTCGCTGACGTTGACACCGCCCTTGACCGATTCGATGAATGATCGGTCAAACGTGGCATTGTGCGCGATAACCGGGCACCCGCCCACAAAATCGGCGAGCGCAGCCACGGCCTCTACAGCCGAGGGGGCATCGGCCACATCGGCGTTTGTGATGCTTGTGAGCTCAGTGATTTCGGCAGGGATCAGCTGCTTGGGATGCACAAACGTGTCAAAGCGGTCAACGACCTCGCGGCCCGAAAGACGGGCCGCGGAAATCTCGATAAGCTCGTTGTCCTGGACCGAAAGACCCGTGGTCTCGGTATCGAGGACGATAACATCCTCCTCGATAAGGCCAAACGATTGTGTGCGGGCACGCTCGGCAAGCGTTGCATAGGAATCAATGACAAACTGCGGCGTTCCAGGAGATACAGCATCCTCGATTAGCATGCAATGCCCGCTCGACGGAGACCCATGCGAATCAGACTGTCACAGACCTGCGGGAAGGTCATGTCTTTGGTATGACGAATCTCGTCCGGATACAGCGACGTATCGGTCATACCGGGAATCGTATTGGTCTCGAGGATGACGGGGCCGTCCTCGCTCACGATAAAATCGCTGCGCGAAATGCCCAGACAGCCGAGGGCTTTGTGGGCCGCACAGGCTAGTTCCTGGGCACGAGCATAGTTTTCGGGCGAAATCTGCGCCGGAATACGGTGGATATCCGTGGGATCGACGTACTTCACATCCAGGTCGTAGAACTCACAGTCCTCAGGCTTGCGAATCTCGACGATCGGCAGGGCGCGCACGTCATCCTCGCCGTAGACGCCTACGGTAATCTCGGTTCCCTCGATGCACTTTTCGACCAGCACCTTATCGCCGTACTCAAAGGCCTTGGCGATGGCGGCAGGCAGCTCAGAGGGCTCGTGTACCAGGGAGATGCCGTAGCTGGAGCCGTTGACGGCGGGCTTTACAAAGCAACGCTCGCCGCAAATCTCAACGATGCGATCGATATCAACCTCGTCGCCCGCCTCAAGCGCCAAACCGGGGGCAATGGGGATGCCCGCCTTGGCATACAGAAGCTTTGAAACCTCTTTATCGGCGCCACACGCGCTGGCGAGCACACCCGACGCCGTATAGGGGATACCCAGCGTCTCCATGGCTCCCTGCATGGCGCCATCCTCGCCGCCGGCGCCGTGCATGGCGATAAACGCCACGTCAAAATCGCCAGTTGCCATAGTCACCATAAAATCATCGGCAGCCGTATCGAGCAGCTCCACCGAAGTGTAGCCAGCCTCCTTTAGGGCCACCACGACGTTCTTTCCCGAATTGAGCGAAATCTCGCGCTCGGCGGAATGGCCGCCCGCCAAGACCGCTACGTGCATGTTCTCTAGGCTTTTCCCCGGCATGGGCAGACTCCTCCTCTATGATTTCTGCAGCTGATACCATATTGTAGCGATACCCCCTACGTTTCCCCAAAATCGAAAGGCTTCCATGAATCCCAGGACTAAATCTCAGGACATTCGCGACTTGAGCCAAAACGATATTCGCGAGCTCGTGGCCGAACTCGGCCAGCCCGCTTTCCGCGCTAAGCAGCTCGTTGAATGGGTTTTTGAGAAGAACGTTTGTTCGTTTGACGATATGACCAACCTTCCCAAGGCTTTCCGCGAGCAGTTAAAGGAGGCATTTGCCTTCGACACGCCGACCGAGCTCACCAAGCAGGTGTCCAAGGACGGCTCTCGTAAATACCTACTCGAATACCACGATGGCATTTCTGTCGAGACCGTCGGCATGCCCCGTCGTAACAAGCTCTCTGTCTGCGTATCCACCCAAGCCGGCTGCGGAATGGGCTGTGCTTTTTGCGCTACCGGTCTCAACGGCCTCAGGCGCTCGCTGACCGCCCAGGAAATCGTCGACCAGGTACTTCACGTTTCCAATGACTTTGGCGAGCGCGCGACAAGCGTAGTGTTCATGGGCCAGGGCGAGCCTTTTGCCAACTACGATGAGGTTCTTAAGGCACTGCGCATCCTTAATGACCCCGACGGTATCGGCATTGGAGCGCGCCATCTCACCGTGTCTACCAGCGGTGTTATTCCTGGCATCCGTAAGTTTGCCGACATTCCCGAGCAGTTCACCCTAGCTGTCTCGCTGCACTCCGCTATCCAGTCCACACGCAATAAGCTCATGCCCGGTGTCAAGAAATACACACTCCTGCGCCTTCACGAGGCACTGCAGCTCTACACCGAGAAGACCGGCCGCCGGCCGACGTACGAATATGCCATGATCGAGGGCGTCAACGACACCAACCCCGAAATGCAGGCGCTCTGCGACTTCTGCGAGGGCACGCTGTGCCACGTCAACCTGATTCAGCTCAACGATATTGAGGGCAGCCCGCTCAAGCCGTCACCGATCCATAAGGTAGAAGACCTTCAACGCCGTCTTGAGTCCCGTGGTATCGAGACCACGATTCGCAACTCCCGTGGTAACGATATCGATGCGGCTTGTGGCCAACTCAAGCAGCGTTTCAAAGTTCAGAAGAATGCGTAGGGGCGACCAGCCCAAACGTTTCATGTGAAACATCAGAAAGCCCCGGTTGCTTAATTGCAACCGGGGCTGTTTCATATTCATCGACTACCAGCATCATACGATAGTCCAACATTATTTAGGAAGAAATTAGGAATCCCTGTTCTAGTGATCAGACAATGGCCCCTCAGAATAGGTGATTAATTGTTAGGTACCTAAAAGCCTACATTTTGCCATTGATGATTAACCCAATCTTGGTTGATCTTGGGATTCTTAGTCATCTGAGCCGTACGCATGGCAACGTCCTCGGTCATAACATCCATTTTCTTTTTTGAGGTATCAACGATATCCTGCGCTCCGCGAAGTAAACGACCACGCAATTCATCATCTGTCGCAATCTTATAACCGGCAAAAGCGCCAACTGCAACAGTAGCAGCCAAAGCGACAGCAGTCAGAACTTTATTCCTCATCCTGACCTCCTTGATCAAACTGAATGATTTCGCCCAGAATGCGAGAGAGTTCCTCTTCATCCTTAAATTCAATCTCGATCTTGTTCTTACCGCGCGAGCTCTTTACGCGAACGTTCGTGTTAAACACCTGACGCAGAACGCGTGCCGCCTTCTTAAAAGACTGAGGCGTTGCGGTTCGAGGCGTTTTTGGTGTCTCTCCGGCAGAAAACAACGGAGCAAGATTTTCTGTCGCGCGGACGGACAATCCTTCCGCAACAACCTTCTCAGCTAACTTAATGCGTGCATCTTCGTATGGAACTGCAAGAATTGCACGAGCATGGCCAGCAGTCAGCTTACCTTCAAAGATCATCTGCTGAACAACCTCGGGAAGATCAAGTAGGCGCAGCGAATTGGTGATTGCAGAGCGAGACTTGCTAACAGCCTTCGACAAGGCCTCTTGAGTCATACCACTCGCATCGATGAGCTGTCGATATCCCTTAGCCTCTTCGACGGGGTTGAGATCAGAGCGTTGCAGATTTTCAATCAATGCAAGCGCAAGCATCTGTTCATCATCAACATCTTTTATGATGACAGGAACTTCCTCAAGTCCAGCGAGCTTAGAAGCCTGATAACGGCGCTCACCCGCGATAATCTCATAGCCATTACCGTGCTTGCGTACAAGAAGCGGCTGAAGAACGCCATGCTCCTGAATCGACTCACTCAACTCTCGAAGCTCGGTCTCATTAAAATGAATTCTGGGTTGGTTGGGGTTTGGAACGATATCTTCGATTGGAAGTTTAGTTTTCGAAGCAGTATTGGATGCGGACGTCGCAGATCCACCGGTCTCATATTCTGCTTCGGATACCAATGCATTGAGTCCGCGACCCAAACCGCCACGCTTCCTAGGACTAGGCACGCTTGATCACCTCTTTGGCAAGGTTCATATACGCCTTTGCACCTTTATTTTGCGGCGCATATGTAATTACCGGCTCACCGAACGACGGTGCTTCTGATATTTTAACCGTACGCGGAATCAAGGTCTTAAATGCCTTATCGCCAAAGTACGACTGCACTTCTTCGACAACCTGATTTGAGAGCGATGTTCGCGAATCATACATCGTCATAAGCACGCCATAGGTATCAAGGCTCTTATTTAGGCGTGTTTTGACCATCTTCATCGACTCAAGCAGCTTCGTGACACCTTCGAGTGCGTAATACTCACATTGAATCGGAATCAGAACACTGTCCGCCGCCGTCAATGCATTAATGGTCAACAAGCCAAGTGAAGGCGGACAGTCAATAAATATAAAATCAAACTCATCCTTAACAGGCTCAAGCAGATCCTTCAAGCGTGTCTCTCGTGCAATTGCGCTTACAAGCTCAATTTCGGCACCTGCAAGCTGGATAGTAGCCGGAATTACAAATACCTTACTGCAATTTGTATCAAGAACAAGCGATTCAGCCGGAACATCATTCAGCAATGCATCATAGATGCAGTTATCGAGTTCTTCTTTTTCGATTCCAAAGCCGCTCGTGCTATTACCCTGTGGATCAAAATCGACAATCAGCGTCTTTCGACCCTGTTCACCCAGTGCTGCTGCAAGGTTTACTGCTGTGGTGGACTTACCCACACCACCCTTTTGATTGATGATTGCAATGATACGCGTGTCTTTTGCGCTCTTTGAACGCTTAACGTCGCGAAATCCCACGGTCCCTCCTGGTGTATTTTAAGCTGTTAAACGGAGGATGTTTCACGTGAAACATTCCGATTCATCATCTGTTATGTTTCACGTGAAACATAACAAGTAATTACTATCCATTATGTTTCACGTGAAACATCTAGGCAAGCGGATTCTTCTTCGCCATGCCATTAGCACGTGGAAGCGAAATAGCTGCCGGACGAGATTTTTTTAGAATGATAAACTCGCGATGACCCAAGCCATTTGGCAAATCTAAATCATCTGTCATAAGTGTGGTGAACCCGCATATGCTAGCGGCAGTTAGACCAGACTGAAGTTCGACGTCTGACGGGTTTCCCTTAGTAATAACAAAGAGACCACTATCTATTAGAAATGGTGAAGCGTACTCGACGAGAACTGGTAACGGTGCAAGTGCACGAGCAGTAACAACAGCAAACTGTTTCTTATGGCTTCGGGCATATTCTTCAAGACGATCATGAACCGCGTGAGCATGCTTGAGACTGAGAGCTTCAACAAATGAGTTGACGGCATCAACCTTCTTGCCAACCGAATCGATATAGGTAGCCTTACGTCCGCTAGCAATTGTCAAAGGGATTCCAGGAAACCCAGCACCAGTACCCATGTCTAACAAAGCGCCTTCTGGAGCTATGTCTATATAGGGAAGCAACACAAGCGAATCTAGAATATGAAGAACAGCCGCATCTTCGATATTTAGGATGCGCGTAAGATTGGTGGTCTTATTAGCCTCCAAAACAAGATCTAGATGCTCAATACATGAGCGAAGGGCATCATTGGAGACCTTCAAAGAATAGTCTTCGCAATACGAAATTAGACGACTAAGCATCTGGCTTGTCTGTTCATCGGTTAGTACAAACAAGACAAACTCCTATCTGACAAAAATCAATGTATCAAGAACTTTTGACAAAAAAAGGGGACGTGGAAACCACGTCCCCTTAAGATAATCTCGTTTAGGTTATCGAGCAACAATCACAACATGACGATCGGGGTCAGAACCCTCAGAATGCGTGTCGACGGCGTCGTTGCCGCGAAGAGCAATATGAACCAGACGGCGCTCGTAGGCATTCATGGGCGGAAGCGAAACGCTTTTGTGAGTGCGCACTGCCCGCTCGGCAGCAGACTGAGCCATAGAGGCAACCTTGTCCTGGCGGCGGCTCTTATATCCCTCGACGTCGACGACGACCGGATACCTAAAGCCTAGCTTGCGGCTCACCAACAGCGAGAACATAACCTGAAGGGCATCAAGGGTGCGTCCATGACGACCAATAAGGACGGCAAGGTCGGGAGCCGTTACATCAAGAATCAGTTCGCCCTCGTCGCCCTCATACTCATCGATAGGAGAGTTGGCGGCGTCGAAATGCGAAAGGATGGAACGAAGAATAGAAATCGCAACATCGGCAATGGTGTCGAGCTCTTCATCCGTAAGCTCTTCACCAGCCTTGTAGCGCTGTGCAATCTCGAGATAATCGCCCGCGGCCTGCGGGGCAACCTCCTCAAGCATATCCTCGACGATCTCTTCAGACATAACGTACTCCAAAAGTTAGGTACCTAAATAAGATTACTATACCGCTACTTCTTCTTGTGCGGGCGCGGCTTCTTCTCGCGACGCGTGACCTCAACCTGCAGCGGGGCGTTCTTAAGACGCTCCTCCTCTTCGGCCTTAGCCTTCTCGATAACCTTCTGCGTCACAAAGATCTGCTGGATGACCTGCCAGGCAGAAGACACGTCGTAGTACAAAAGAACACCAACGGGCAGGCTCCAACCCATCCAGAGCATCATGACGGTCATGACGACGGCCATCATGCGCATGCTCTGGGCCTGCTGGCCAGTCTGATTGCGCGACATGTACAGCTGCGGAATCAGGGTCAGGACAGCAAACAGAATCAGGCAAACCAGCGCAGGCAGTGCGACCATAAAGCCATCGGCAAAAGAGGCACTCGGCGTGGTGGTCAGATCGGGCAGAATGTTGAAGAACGAGAAGGTGCCCTCGTTAAAGTAATGAGGCAGGTTTTGCAGAAGCGTAAACAGGGCGATGAGGATAGGCATCTGAATCAGAAGCGGCAGGCAGCCGGACAGCGGATTGAACTTGTTCTCGCTGTAGAACTTCTGCATCTCCTCGGCCTGACGCTGGGGGTCGTCAGCGTAGCGCTCCTGGATCTCGAGCATCTTGGGCTGCAGCACCTGCATACGGGCCGTCGACTTGGTCGACTTGAGCATGAGCGGCGTCAGCAGCAGACGGACGATGACCACCAGAATAATGATGGACAGGCCCCAGTCGACCGCAAAGGTCTGGATGAGCTTGAGCAGCTCGAAAAGGATGTTAACGATCCAATCCCACATGTAATTTTTCCTCCGATAGCGAGTGCCCGCTAGGGCACAGGGTCATAACCGCCGACGTGCAGGGGATTGCAGCGAGCGATGCGCCTCACGGCAAGCCAGCAGCCTCTACAAACACCGTATTTCTCGATAGCCTGGACGGCGTAATGAGAACACGTTGGATAATAAATGCAGGCGTCAGGCAATAAGGGCGAAATAACCTGTTGATATATGCGAATAGGAGCGATGGCAACACGTCGCAAAACGTGATTGCTCATCGCTCCTCCCCGGCAACGCCGGCGCGTATCACAAGCGAACGCAATGCCTCGTTCATCTCCTCCGGCGACGAGATCCTCGTCTTGGGGGTCGCGAACAAGATGATGTCATAACCCGCAACGGGAAATCCGCAGCTGCGGGCGGCCTCGCGCATCACACGCTTAGAACGGTTGCGCACAACTGCGCAACCGAGTCGTTTAGCACCAACGAAGGCGACCCTTCCAGAGTCGCCTTCGCCAACCGATTCACATATGGTCATTCGAATCAGAGGGTGACTGAAACGACGCCCCTGACTGAACACATGCTCGAAATCTTGCCGAGACTTAATAGTCTTCATGCGAGATGCGTGTATCGCTGCTAGACAGTGAGACGCTTGCGGCCCTTGGCGCGGCGACGGGCGAGCACGGCACGACCACCCTTGGTGGCCATACGGGCGCGGAAGCCATGGGTCTTGGCACGCTTACGCTTATTAGGCTGATACGTACGCTTCATCTTAAGTTCCTCCTGCTGCATTTCGAGTGTCCGCGAGGGCGCGGACGCAGATATAGACACGTGAGCTTGAAGATTGTAGGGAAATCAATGTTCAAATGTCAAGAAATCAAAGGTAAAAGGTTGCGCAGTTCACACGGTTCCGCCATAAGCCGGATGAGTTTTTGAGTATGACTCCAACTTTTCACGATATTTCACCGGTTTTCGACAGGTCATGTTGGCAATGTTGAGAACTTTTCGCCCATTTTCCAAAGTTTTCAACATGTTTTGAAAACTTGTCGAAAGATGAGAAACATTGCGCGGTGAGCTACTATTTATCCGAAACCTTTTGAAAGATTGCGAGCGGCATGTCTGACGACTTTTACACCATGGTCGATTCCGGTGACCCGGCACCCGACAACGAGCACATCAACGGCGTACGCGAAGAGCGCGAAGAGGGCGAGCAGACATCGAAACAGACACCGAAAACCATGTATGCGGCGCGCATCGCCGTCTATGACGACATGCTTTCGACCCCGCGCGTGATCGTCATCGAGCCGCAAGACATCCGCACGTATCTGGAAGAGACGACTAACACCGTCTACCAGTGCATGAAAGAGCAAGGCGGACACATCTCACTCATGGTTATCCGCGAGATTGTCGAAAACTTTATCCACGCCCACTTTGCCGAGCCCATTATCTCGATCCTGGACGGCGGGGAAACTATCCGCTTTGCCGACCAAGGTCCGGGCATCGACGACAAAGAGCGCGCCTTCGACTTTGGCGTCACCAGCGCAAACAGCAAGATGAAGCGGTATATACGCGGCACCGGGGCAGGTTTTCCCATGGTGCAGGAATACCTGGAAAACGCCGGCGGGGCAGTCTCCATCGAAGATAACATGGGCAACGGCACCGTCGTCACGGTGAGCCTCGACCCCAAGCGCGTGCAGGAAATTGAGCGCGCGGGAGGGCGCGGGGCAGCCGTGCGCCCCGAGGCCCAGGGGTCGGAATACCCACTACCGGGAGCATTTCCACAACAAACAATGATGACTCCGCAGCAAACCATGGCCGCGTCCCCACTACAACAGCCCATGGCTTCGCAGCAGATGCATCAACCCGGCATGCCGCCCATGCAGGACCCCCAGCCCGCGGGACAGACGACAACTCAAGGCTCGGCAGAGTCCATGGTCCCGGCCGATTCGGATGCAGCCGCGATGCAGCAGGTGACGGGCATGCAAGGAGCTCGGCAGATGGGCTTCCAACCGTACCCGCAGGCATATCCGGGACAGTATATGCCGCAGCAGGGATACTCCCAGCAATATATGCAGCAGTATCCCCAGGGCTATCAGCAGCCGTATCAGCAGATGCCGCAGCCGTACCATCCCTGGGCCCAGCAGATGCCGCCGCAGCCATACCAACAGTGGCCGCAAAGTTTTCAACAGCCGATGCCAACCATGCAGAGTTCTCAACAACCAGCAGCTCAAATGATGTATCCTAATGCGGCGAATCAATACGCACAGCCGCAACCGGACGTATTTGTGAGCGAGCGCGGCAACGCGGCGCTGGGATATCTGGCTCAAAACCAAGAGTGCGGCGCCACCGACCTGGCGCGAGCATTTGGAAACTCCGCGCCCACGTGGTCACGCACACTCAATGACTTGGCGCAGGCCGGGTTGGTAATCAAACACGGTCAGAAATACCATCTGACCGAACTCGGCAGCGCTCGTGTGCGTGCCCAAAGTTAAGGAACGGGAGAGACAGTGGACGAGGAAGCAAGCATCATCCTGGAGGATGCCATCGCCTTTTGCCAGCGCGACGGCCAAGATGCACGCCTCATCAACATGTTGGGGCAATCGCGTGCCGTGAGCCTGACCGAGGACACCTTGACCATCGAGGCACCGTCGCGCTTTGCCATTGCGCAGCTCAAAAAGCACCAGCCGACTATCGAGCACTACCTAGAAGAGATTGCCTTTGCGCCGATCGCGCTCAACATCGTGGCCCCGCAGGGTCCCACGACAGGCGCCACAGGGGCGGCACCCGTCACTCCCCCTTTGACGACCGTCGCCCCCGTGGCGGCTCCGGAGACCAATGCGAGCGATGTTTCCCGTGAAACCATGCCCCACGCAACAGCCGTGCCGGTAGCAACCGCGCCCAGCGTTTCACACATGCCCGTCGCGCACGACGCGGCGCCGGGCGAAGAACCGGGCATCGCGATCAAAAACACGCTGTCGGCCGACGATTTCCGCCGCATGATGAATCAGATGAAGGGCGTGGCACCCGCCAAGAGCGCAAAACCAGTCTCGACATCGCCTGTGAGCGTGCCTGCGGCTGCGGCGCCGGGCGAGCAGAACGCCGATGGCGCGCCCCTCGTGGCCAACTCAAAATTCACCTTCGAAAACTTTGTCTACGGCCCCGAAAACAGCCACGCCTATCGTTCGGCGCTTAAATTCGCCGCACTCGCAGACGAACGCGGTACTTGCACATCCCTGTTCATCTATGGCAAATCGGGCTTGGGCAAGACCCACCTGCTGCTCGCCATCAAAAACGAGCTCGCCGAGAAGTCGCCCGAGATCAAAGTGAAATACGCCAACTCACAGGCATACATCGATGATCTGATGACAGAATTCGACCGCCAAAAGAAGAGTAACACCCCCATCATGCAGGCATACCACGGCGTGGACGTGCTCATCATCGATGACATCCAAAACATCATCGGCAAGCGCGCGAGCGTGGATTACTTTTTCCAGCTCATGGACGAGTTTATCCGCAACAACAAGAAGGTCGTGATTGCCGCAGACCGTGCGCCCAAGGACCTGAACATGGACGAGCGCCTGACCAGCCGCTTTAACGCCGGCATGCTCTGCTTGGTAGCAGAGCCCAGCTACGAGATGAAGTACAAGATTCTGCAACGCTATTACGAGAACACGATCGCGGCGGCGCCCGAGGCGGGCGACGACTCGCTGCTGGCGGCCTACGGTGGCGACAGCGGACATCTGACCGACGAGCACTTTAAACATATGGCGGAGGTATCGGGCACCAACATCCGTGAGCTCGAGAGCTTCTGCGAGCGCTGCGCCGGGGAGGCGGGCGACCGCGAGCGCGAGGGTAGCGAGCTGAGCTTCGACGACATCGATGCCATCGCCAGCCAGTACTTCGACACGTCGGCCAAAAAGATCAACGTGCAGACAGTTCAGTCTGTTATCGAGGAGCAGTACGGCGTGACGCATGAGGAGCTCATTGGTCCGCGACGCAATGCCAATATCGCCAAGGCTCGCCATATCGCCATTTACCTAGCGATCGAGATGTGCGAGATGACAACCACCGCCGTGGGTGCGGAGTTTGGCAACCGCAACCACTCGACCGTCAGCACGAGCTACAAAAAAGTCCAGAAGATGATCCAGGAAGACCGGACCGTGACCGAGGACCTCAAATCGCTACGAGACAAAATTACACTGCGCTCGTAGGGAAATAGGCACACCTGTTGAAAACTTGTCGAAACCGCGGGCATAAGGTGTCTAAAACCCAGCCTGCTCCGATGAAAAGTTTTGCGCAGGTTTTGAACGTGGAAAACGACCCCTGTTGCACACAGGGAACTGTCGATTCTCTTTTTGGGTTTGACCTGCATGTTTGGGAGTAATCAACAGTTTCGTCAGTACTATTACTATTATTAAGATATTTATATCTATAGAAAGGTATTAAAAGATGAAGTTCACCGTCAGCCAGAGCTCGCTTACGCAAGCAATCGGCGTCGTCATGAAGGGTGTCGCTTCGGCATCCACCCTCCCCATTCTGTCGGGCGTGCTCATCAAGGCACAAGACGGCATCTTGGAATTCCAGACCTCTAACTACACTATCTCGATTCGTCACCGCATCGCGGCACATGTGGAAGAGGAAGGTGAGATGGTAATCCCCTGCAAGATGCTCTCCAACATCACCAAGACCCTTCCCGATGCCCCAGTTACCTTTGAGCTTTCGGAGCGCCAGGTGCTGATCGGTTGCGAGAAGAGTTCCTTCCGCCTGAATACGCTCGATGCCAACGATTTCCCCGAGTTCCCGGCCTATGCCATCGAGAGCGCCGTTGAGCTCCCGACCGACATTCTGTCCGAGATGGTCAGCCGCGTGTGGCGCGTCACCTCGACCGACAAGGCCCGCCCCATCCTGGGCGGTGTGCATATGAGGGTCGAAAACAACACCGTGCGCCTGGTGGCGACCGACTCCTTCCGTCTGGCCGTGTGCGATACGCAGGTGGAGACCTCGACGCTCGAGGGCTCCTTTGAGCTCAACGTGCCGGCCGATGCCTTCAACGACGCCCTGAGCATCATGGCGAGCCAGGCGACCATTATGATCGGTGCCACCGACACCCAGGTTGTCTTTGAAGCCGGCAACACCACCTACGTGTCGCGCCGCATAGAGGGTGTGTATCCCAACTACAAGCAGCTCATCCCCGATTCGTGCGTAACGAGCGTCAAGATCGACGTGGCGGCTTTTAATGCCGCCCTCAAGCGCGTGGCGGTCATCGCGAGCGCAAACCCCGCCGTCAAGTTTGAGATCGATGTCGAGAACGGCCAGATGGGCCTGTCCTCCATCTCCAATGACCAGGATCTGGCGCAGGAGACGATCGATGTCGAGGCCGAGGGCGAGTCGGGCACCATTGCCTTTAACTACCACTACATCTTTGGCTGTCTCAACGCCCTGTCCAAGGAGAAGGAGATCACGCTGGAGCTCAAGAGCTACTCGCAGGCCGGCATCTTTAAGTCCTACGACAAGATCAACTATCTGTACCTGGTCATGCCGGTGCGCATCTAGCGGCGCCCTATGGCCATGTTCGCCCGCGATCTTTCCGTCGCGCGCTACCGCAGCTTCGATAGCTATCGCCTGGAACTGAGCGATGGCGTGACGGTGCTCGCGGGGCCCAACGCGGCGGGAAAGACCAACCTCATAGAGGCGCTGCAGCTGCTAACGAGCGGCGCCTCGTTTAGGCATTCCACTGCCGCCGAGCTTGTGCACGACGGCACGGGTTTGTGCAGGGCCGAGCTTAGGCTCGAGGGCGATGGCCGCGTGCTGGACATGGGCCTATGCGTGGAGGACGGTAAGCGTTCGTTTAGCCGCAACGGCAAGCGATGTGCCGCCTCTGGCGTGCGCGGCGTGCTGCCGAGTGTTTTGTTCTGCCCCGATCATCTGGATATGGTTAAGCGTGGTGCCAGCGTGCGTCGCGCCGCGCTCGACGACTTTGGCGTGCAGCTGAGCGCCCGCTATGCCGATCTGGCAAGCGCCTACGGCCGCTGCGTGACGCAGCGCAACGCCCTGCTCAAAGAGACATGGTGCTGCCGTGAGATGCTCGGTGCGTGGAATGAGTCGATTGCCCGCGCCGGATCGGCCCTGCTGGTGCACCGCTTGGCCCTGCTCGATCGCTTGGACGCCCACGTGCGCAATGCCTACGGGCTGGTTGCGTCCGGGGAGGAGGCCGATGTGGCCTATGCGTCCACGTTGGGGGAGCTGCCCCAGACCGATGACCGCGAGGAGCTGAGGGGCTGGGCATACGAGCGCATGCTCGCGGCGCTCGACGAGCGCGCCGACGAGGAAATCCGCCGCGGCGTGACACTCGTGGGTCCGCACCGCGACGAGATTGAGTTTTCGGTCGCCGGCCGCTCGGCTCGCTCGTTTGCCAGTCAGGGTCAGCAACGTACGTTGGTTCTGGCTTGGAAGGTGGCCGAGGTGGCCGTAGCCCGCGATATTCTGGGTACCGCCCCGCTGCTGCTTTTGGATGACGTGATGAGCGAGCTCGACGGCGATCGCCGCGCCGCTTTTTTGCAGCTGATCGGCGACGACATCCAGACAGTCATAACCACCACCAATTTGGGATACTTTACCGATGAGTTGCTTGATCGAGCCAAGGTGGTGAGCATGGGTGAGGCATGCTAATTACGAGCGTGAGAACGGCACGGCTGCCTTCAGTGACTTTTTGGGTGCCGAGCGCCAGCGCATCTTGGCGTCGGCTACGCCCGAGCGTCGTGCGCAAATGGAGGCCGCCGAGGAATCGCGTGCGGTCTACCGTGCTTGGAACGCGGTGTGCTCGGGCACGCGCGAGGGCCGGCACGTGACGGGGCTGCGTTATCTTCCCGAGTCCAACGAGCTGCTGGTGTATCTCGATTCGCCCTCGTGGACACAGGAGATGACACTTTTGCGCGAGATAATCCGCGCACGCATGGAGCGTGCCGGCGCGCATGTGGATGGCCTGGTATTTAAGACGACCCGCCCCGGCCACACGCCGCCCGCGGCAAAAGAGCGCCTGCGCCCCGTCGCGCCCGAGCGCCCGCCCGCGCCGCATGCCGACCTGAATGAAGCCGAGCGTGCCGAGATCGAGCGCCAGGTGTCGCCCATCGAAGACCAAAAACTGCGTGAGGCCCTCCAGAACGCCATGAGGGCCAGTGCCGAGTGGGCCAAGGGCGTGCAAAGCAAAAAAGAGTCTTAAATCGCATCTGGTGGCCTTGTATAGGCAAATACCCTCGTCCCCGAGGGTATTTTTTACGATAAAATAGTAAGGCTATACAGATTTTCTTAACCGAAGGAGGACGTGTGGCAAACGAAAACGATTACGATGGCGGCGAAATTAAGATCCTCGAGGGTCTCGAAGCCGTCCGTAAGCGCCCGGGCATGTATATCGGCTCGACGAGCGCCAGCGGTCTGCACCACCTGGTGTGGGAGATCGTTGACAACTCCGTCGACGAGGCCATGGCCGGTTTCTGCACCGAGATTCAGGTGACGGTCCACGCCGACAACTCCATTACGGTCGTCGATAACGGGCGCGGCATCCCCGTCGACGAGCACCCTGTCAAAAAGATTCCGACGCTCGAGGTCGTCATGACGATCCTTCACGCCGGCGGTAAGTTCGATAACTCGGCCTATAAGGTTTCCGGCGGTCTGCACGGCGTGGGCATCTCCGTTGTCAACGCCCTGTCCAAGCGCGTGGTCGTGCAGGTGCGCCGCGACGGCAATATCTACGAGATGGAATTCTCGCGCGGCAAGACCGTCAAGAAGATGGAGGTCGTGGGCACCTCGGATTCGACGGGCACCACCGTCTCCTTCTGGCCCGACGACGAGATCTTCGAGACCTGCGTCTACGATTTCGATACACTGCACAATCGTCTGCAAGAGACGGCGTTTCTCAACAAGAACCTCAAGATCGTGCTGACTGACGAGCGCGAGGCGGCTCCCCGCGTGGAGGAGTTTTGCTACGAGGGCGGCATCATCGACTTCGTCAAGTTCCTCAACGACGGCAAGGACGTCCCCGAGGCCTTTAAGGAGCCCATCTACATTGAGGGCAAATCGGACCCGGATGCGCCCGTGGCCAAGATGGGCGAGGTCGAGGTGTCCCTGCAGTGGAACGCCGGTTATGGCGAGAACGTCATGTCGTTTGCCAACGACATCTACACCCCCGAGGGCGGCATGCACCTCGAGGGCTTCCGCACCGCCCTCACCCGCGTGATTAACGATTACGCCCGCAAGCAGAACCTGCTTAAGGAGAAAGAGGCCAACCTGAGCGGTGACGACGTGCGCGAGGGTCTCTCGGCCGTCATCTCGGTCAAGCTGCCCGATCCGCAGTTTGAGGGCCAGACCAAGGCCAAGCTCGGTAGTTCCTACATGCGCACGCTTACGCTCAAGATCGTGACCGACGGTCTTGCCGACTACCTTGAGGAGCACCCCAAGCCCGCCCGCGAGATCGTCAAGAAGGCGCAGCAGGCCTGCAAGGCCCGCAACGCCGCCCGCAAGGCGCGCGAGGCGACCCGTCGCAAGAGCCTGCTCGAGACGGCGTCGCTGCCCGGCAAACTCGCCGACTGCTCGGTGCGCGATGCCGAGCTGACCGAGCTCTTCATCGTAGAGGGCGACTCGGCAGGCGGTTCGGCCAAGGACGGCCGTCGCCGAGACATCCAGGCGATTCTGCCCCTGCGCGGCAAGATTCTGAACGTCGAGCGCGTGGGCGACCATCGTGCGTTCTCGAGCGACACCATCCAGTCGCTGATCACCGCGATCGGTTGCGGCGTCACGACGAGCGCCGGCGACGGCGGCGACTTCGATATCACCAAGGCGCGCTACCACAAGATCATCATCATGACCGATGCAGATGTCGACGGTGCGCATATCCGCATCCTGCTGCTGACGTTCTTCTACAAGTACATGCGTCCGCTGATCGATGCCGGCTATGTCTATGTTGCCTGCCCGCCCATCTTTGGCATTAAGGTGCGCAACAAGATCCACTACGTGTATCCCAACGGCCGACAGCCCGAAGACGAGATTCTGCGCGACACCATTCAGAGCCTGGGCCTGAACCCCGACGACAACGACGAGGACGGCAAGGCCAAGGATGGCAAGATCACCAAGAAGCGCAAGGGCTATACCGTCCAGCGCTACAAGGGCCTGGGTGAGATGGACCCCAAGCAGCTTGCCTCGACGACGATGGACCCCAAGACCCGCATTTTGCAGCGCGTGACGATCGAGGATGCCGTGGTGGCGGACCGTGCCGTACGCGAGCTCATGGGTTCCGAGGTGGGCTATCGCCGCGAGTACATTGAAAAACACGCGCATGATGCACGCTTCTTAGATGCCTAACCTGTTCGGCTTTCCCAGCCACCGCACCTTCGCCCTCAATCGTCGGTCGCGTACCCAAGTACGCTTCCCTCCTCTTTCGGGCGAATCTGCGGCACCTGGAAAAGCCGTCTCCGTGGTAGGGAACTAATGGACCACGCAAACCATGAGGAGGTAACGTGGCAGACGATATCAACAACAACGAGGGTGTGGACGAGGCCGGCGACGCCGGTATGCCCGATGATCTGAAGCGCCTGCTCGCCCGCGCCGAGCAGGGCGAGGACGGCGATCCGGATTCCTACAACCCCGATGTCGAGGATGAAGAGGAAGAGGATGACGACGCCGAGCTCGAGGAGAGCTTTGGCGCGGTCGATCGCGGTGCCTCGGCCGGCGAGGACATCAACGGCGGCCAGCTCCAGATTTCGGAGTTTGGCCGCGAGATGAAGCAGTCGTTTATCGAGTACTCGATGTCGGTCATTACGGCACGCGCCCTGCCGGACGTGCGCGACGGCTTAAAGCCGGTGCACCGCCGCATCCTGTACGCCATGAACGAGAGCGGCATCTACCCCAACCGCCCGCACAAGAAGTCGGCCTGGACGGTCGGCGAAGTTATCGGTAAGTACCACCCCCACGGCGACTCCGCGGTCTATGAGACCATGGTTCGTCTGGCGCAGTGGTTCTCCATGCGCACGCCGCTTATCGACGGCCACGGCAACTTTGGCAACATCGACGGCGACGGTGCCGCAGCTATGCGTTACACCGAGAGCCGTCTGGCAAAGCCCGCCATGGAGCTGCTCCGCGACCTGCAGAAGGATACCGTCGACTGGCAGCCCAACTACGACGAGTCGCTCGCCGAGCCCGTGGTACTGCCCGCACGCTTCCCCAACCTGCTGGTTAACGGCAGCCAAGGCATCGCTGTAGGCATGGCCACCAATATCGCCCCGCATAACCTCACCGAGGCGATCGAGGCCACCTGCTACCTGATCGATAACCCCGACGCCACCGTCGACGAGCTCATGCAGATTATGCCCGGCCCGGACTTTCCCACCGGTGCCATCATCATGGGTAGCGCCGGCATTAGGCAGAGCTACGAGACCGGCCGCGGTTCCATCACCGTGCGTGCCAAGGCCCATGTGGAGTCCACCAAGACCGGCCGCAGCCGCCTGGTCTTTACCGAGATTCCCTACATGGTCAACAAGGGCACCCTGCAGGAGAAAATCGCCCAGCTCGTAAACGACAAGCGCATCGAGGGCATCTCGGATATGCGCGACGAGTCCAACCAAAAGGGCATCCGTCTGGTCATTGAGCTCAAGAAGGGCGTTATCCCGCAGGTCGTACTTAACAACCTGTATAAGTACACCTCGCTGCAGACCACCTTTGGTGCCAACAATCTGGCGCTCGTCAATGGCGTTCCTAAATGCCTGAGCCTGCGCGAGATGCTGCAACACTACATCGACCACCAGGTCGACGTAGTCACCCGCCGCACCCACTTTGACCTTAAAAAGGCCCAGGCCCGTGCACATATCCTTGAGGGCTACCTTATGGCCCTCGACCATATCGACGAGGTCATTAGCATCATCCGCTCCTCGCAGACCGATGCCGAGGCCAGCAGCCGCCTGATTGAGCGTTTTGGCTTTACGCCCGAGCAGACCACGGCCATCCTCGAGATGAAGCTGCGTCGCCTGACCGGCCTGGAGCGCGACAAGATCCAGGAAGAGCTGGACGGCCTGCGCCGTGCTATCGCCTACTACGAGGACCTGCTGACGCACGAGGAGAAGATTCTGGGCGTCATCAAGGAAGAGATGCGCGAGATCTCCAAGAAGTTTGGCGACAAGCGCCGTACCGAGATCAGCCAGGTCGAGAAGGATCTGGACGTCGAGGACCTCATCGCCGACGAGGACATGGTCGTGACCATCACCCACACCGGCTATGTGAAGCGTATCCCGGTGGCCGCTTACCGCGCCCAGAAGCGCGGCGGCAAGGGCGTGTCGGGCGTCAACCTTAAAGAGGACGACGTTATCGACGAGATGTTTATCGCGTCCACCCACGAGTATGTGCTGTTCTTCTCGAGCAAGGGCAAGGTCTACCGTCTGAAGGTGCACGAGCTGCCGGTTGGTACGCGCCAGGCGCGCGGCACCGCAATCGTCAACCTGCTTCCCTTTGAGGAGGGCGAGAAGATCGCGAGCGTCATTAGCTGTCGTGAGTTCCCCGCCGATGAGTACCTGATGTTTGCCACCAAGAACGGCATGGTCAAGAAGACCGTGATGAGCGCCTATGATCGCAGCCGCCGCGATGGCCTCATCGCCATCAACCTGAGGGACGACGACGCGCTGCTCGCCGTGCGCCGCGTGCGCGAGGGCGACAAGGTCATCATGGCCACCACTGCGGGCAAGGCGATCATGTTCCCCGAGGACCAGGTTCGCGCTACCGGCCGCGACACCAGCGGTGTCCGCGGCATTGGCATGAAGGACGGCGTGAGTGTCCTGGGCATGGAGGTCACCAACGGCGAGGGCGACCTGTTTGTCATTACCGAGTGCGGCTACGGCAAACGCACGCCGGTCTCGGATTATCCGGAGCAAAACCGCGGCGGCCAGGGTGTCTACACCATCCAAATGACCGAGCGCAAGGGCAACCTTGCGGCCATGAAGGCGGTCGGCCCGCAGCATGAGCTGTTCATCGTGACGGAGGGCGCGACGGTCATTCGCGTCAAGACCGACGAGATCAGCCAGACCGGTCGAACTACGCAGGGTGTCAAGATGATGACCGTAAGCGATGACGACCGCGTGTGCGCCGTTGCCCGCATGACGGCCGCCGAAGAGAAGCCCGAGGGCGAGAGTGCCGAGACCGCAGACGTCACCGAAGAGGCCCCAGTCGACCTAGGCGACGGCAACGACATACCAGAGGATCTCCTAGACGAGTAAGAGGCCCTAGCTGGTAAAAATCATCAGACCCCATATATCGGCGGTCGGCGCACCTGCGCGCCGACCGCTTTTTTGAAAACCTTGGGACCCCATGGTCGCTGGGCTGGCGAGATAGTGTTGGTTTGTCGCGAGTTCCGCACGCAAAGAAGGCCACTTAATGTGGCCTTCGTCTTGCGCAGGACTGCCCGAGCAGCAAACCAACACTATCTCGCCAGCCCAGCGACCACCCCTCCCAAAGATTTTCAAAAAAGTTGTTGACGCGCGCGTAACGACTCGTCTAATATATCCCTTGCGCGATGGACCTGTAGCTCAGTTGGTTAGAGCGTCCGGCTGATAACCGGGAGGTCACAAGTTCGAATCTTGTCAGGTCCACCACTTTCTTTCGCAATAAACACCCCAGCGAGAGCCGAGTCGCCGCTGGGGTGTTTATTACTGTCTCCGTGGGGGTTTAGCTCAGCTGGGAGAGCGCGGGCTTTGCAAGCCTGAGGTCAGGGGTTCGATCCCCCTAACCTCCACCATGATGGACCTGTAGCTCAGTTGGTTAGAGCGTCCGGCTGATAACCGGGAGGTCACAAGTTCGAATCTTGTCAGGTCCACCATCTAAAATGTAAAGAGCCCCGAGCTATTGCCTCGGGGCTCTTTTCTTATCTATCCAATAAGTTTTTGTGTGCGGTGCGAAAGTTTGGGTAGTATAGCTATTCAATGCGGCGGAGCTGCCGCGCATGCCAATCACAACGTACCGGAGGTGTTCCATGGTTCGTGTCGACATAGAGACCATCGTCATGGCCGCCGGTCCCGTGCCATCGCTGATCGTCTTGCGCGAGCGTTGCCGTAAGTCGGATTCGTCCGCGCCGCTGCGCTCTCTTTCCATCCAGACCGGTTCCTACGAGGCAGCGGCCATCAGCCGCGGTATCGATACCGGCCGCACCGATCGCCCCATCACCCACGATCTTTTGCTCGATACCATCGAAGTGGTGGGAGCGAAGATCGAGCGTATCGAGATCGTGCGCGCCGAGCCGCCGGTGTTCTACGCGACGGTCGTCGTGCACACCGATAGGGGCGAGCGTATGCTTGACGCACGACCGAGCGACGCTATCGCCCTTGCCGTGCGCAGCAATGCCCCCATGTTTGTGGAGGACGACATCATGAATCGCTTGGGCACCGTCTCTCCGCTTGCCGACGAGGTTGACGACGAGAGTGAGTTCGAGAAGTTTGACGAGTTTGTCCACACGCTCTCGCCCGATGATTTCTAAATGTCGGTTGAGCACGATGCACGGCGAGCGCTGATGGGTACCAGTGTGTCGACCGAAGCAGCCGCTATCGCGCGTGAGGCCCATATACGCGCCGAGGCATTTGAGGCCGCGCGCATTGCGTATGTGACGCAGGCTCGCACCCTTCGCGAGCGCCGTGACTCCTATATCAAGATGGTTGTTGTCTCCGCGCTTGCCGCGGTAATCTTGTCGCGGCTTCGTGGTACAGTTGGTGCGCTTGGGTTTTCGATTTCGGCGGGCCTGGTGATCTGGGGCGTGGTCGATGCGGTAATGCTGACCAGCCAGATCAAGGTGCTCGACAAGCGCGCGGCGGATATGGTTCGCGCCCGTGACGCTGCCGCCAGAATCGCGGCCGAGGCACAGGAGTTATAACGACGCCGAATGCGATGGGAAGGTCAAAAGATGGCACAGGATATGCAGGACGCCGGTAACGTCTCCGCCGAGCTCGACGCCATGGTGTGCGATCTGATCGGTGCGTTTTTGGACGACCTTGCCGCCGGTGAAAACCCGGGCGTTGTCGTGGCGATCGAGGATGCCGCCTCCAACCGCTATCTTGCGGCTCTCGACGAGGACGGTGAGGAGGCATGCCTGGAGGCTGCCACCAACTTTATCTCCGAGCACAAGATGGGTCTCAAGGACGAAGGCCTGGGCCGCATCGCCCGCTATGCCATCGGCTACACCGGTTGTGTGGAGATCGAGGGCGGATATCACGACGCTTTGCTCGTTAGCTTCTTCGAGACCACGCTCGAGAGCGGTTTTTCGGCATATGTGCTGTACGAGGGCATGGGCGCCGGCGATGGTTTTATGTGGAGCGACCCTGAACCTGCAGGTGAGGAAACCCCTCTCATCTAGAATCGCTAAAATAAACGAGTTTTCGGTAAAAGGCTCAATATTCCCGCCGAGCGTTGTGTTGCTGGACGGGTCACATACGCGTGCCGTTTGTATATAGATAGAAGATAGGGGAACTACATGCGCGTAGACAATCTGAGGAACATCGCCATTATCGCCCACGTCGACCACGGTAAGACGACGATGGTTGACAAGCTCCTGCGTGCCACGGACGCCTTCCGTGCCAACCAGCAGGTCGAGGATCGCGTCCTGGACTCCAACGACCAGGAGCGCGAGCGCGGCATCACGATTCTCGCCAAGAACATCTCTATCGAGTACAAGGACGTTAAGATCAACGTCATCGACACCCCGGGCCACGCCGACTTTGGCGGTGAGGTCGAGCGCGTGCTGCGCATGGCCGACGGTGCCCTGTTGCTGGTCGACGCCTTTGAGGGCCCCATGCCCCAGACCCGCTTCGTCCTACGTCACGCCATCGACACCGGCCTTAAGATCATGATCGTCATCAACAAGATCGACCGTCCGGGCGCCAACCCCGAGAAGGCCTACAACGACTGTCTGGACCTTATGGCCGACCTGGGCGCCACCGACGACCAGCTCGAGTTTGCCATGGAGCACGTGGTCTATGCCAGCGCCATGAATGGCTTTGCCCGCCTTGACCCCAACGACGGCAACATGGACATGTACCCGCTGCTCGACATGATCATCGACGACATGCCCGCGCCCGAGGTTGACGAGACCGCGCCGCTCGCTATGCAGTGCGTGACCATCGACCACTCCAACTTTGTCGGCCGCATCGGCATTGGCCGCGTGTACTCCGGCACCATTCGCCAGGGCGATCAGATCCTGGTCGTCAAGAACGACGGTTCCAGCGCCACCGCTACCGTCAAGCAGCTCTTTACCTTCGACTACCTGGGCCGCACCGAGTGCCAGGAAGTCGGCGCCGGCGACATTGCCGCCGTCGTGGGTATCGAGCGCACCGACATCGGCGATGTCTACACCGATCCCGAGAACCCCGTCGAGCTCGAGCCTATCGAGATCGATCCGCCGACCCTGTCCATCGTCTTTGAGGCCTCGACCTCTCCGCTCGTCGGCCGCGATGGCGACATTGTGGGCGCCCGTCAGCTCAAGGAGCGCCTGTTCAATGAGGCCGAGAACAATGTGACCATGAAGATCGAGGAGCTCGAGGACAAGAGCGGCGTCGAGGTCTCGGGCCGCGGCATTCTGCACCTGTCCGTCCTGATGGAGTCCATGCGTCGCGAGGGCTTTGAGTTCCAGGTCGGCCGTCCCCGCGTTCTGTTTAAGAAGGATGAGAACGGCAACAAGATGGAGCCCGTCGAGCAGGCTGTCGTCGAGTGCCCGGACGAGTACTCGGGCAAGGTCGTCGAGGTCTTTGGCACCTCTGGCGGCATTATGACCAGCATGGACACATCGGGTATCGTGACGCACCTTGAGTTTAAGATCCCGACCCGCGGCATCATGGGCCTTAAGAACCGCATCATGAACGTCACTCACGGCGAGGGCGTGTTCTATCACACCTTCCTGGAGTACGGTCCTTACGCCGGCGAGATCGGCAACCGTCAGAACGGCGCCATGATCTCCATGACCACCGAGAAGGCCGTTGCCTACGCTCTGGGCACGCTGCAGGAGCGCGGCCAGCTGTTTGTTGAGCCGGGTGTCGAGTGCTACGAGGGCATGATCGTGGGCGAGCGCAGCAAGGCCGGCGACATGGTCGTCAACATCGCCCGTACCAAGAACCTGGGCAACCAGCGTTCCTCGACCTCCGATATCTCCGTGCAGCTGGTGCCGCCTCGCACCTTCTCGCTGGAGGAGGCGCTGGAGTACATCGCCGATGACGAACTGGTGGAGATCACCCCCAAGAACATCCGTCTGCGCAAGCGTCTGCTCAACGCCACCGATCGCAAGAAGGCTGCCGTTCGCGCCGGTCAGGTCAACAAATAAGCGCTGAACTCTGTAGCATTCACAAGAAAGGGCGTCGACCATCGCGGCCGGCGCCCTTTTTGTACCACCACAAAGAGAAAGGACACCTTTGCGGTGGTTGGCGGTTAGGCGGAGGGAAGGCCCGGGGTGTTGGGGGCCTGTTGCGGCTTGACGTGGGCGTTGCGCCAGATGATCTGAATGAGATAGCCCAGCATAAAGACGAAGGCTACGCCGCTGATAAAGTTGCCCATAAGGGGAAGTGCCGTAAGGGCGCCGGCGATGGCGCCGCCCACAGCGGCCATGGCGTAGCGGTTCTGGCTGTGCCCGACCATGCGTGCGATCGCGGTGCCCGCAAAGGCCGCCGAGACCAGGGCGATGCCGATGACGCCGCACATCAGGGCTCCGGCGAGCGACAGGCCGGCAATCGAGATGATGAGCAGCAAGATGGCGGGAACGGCGGCTACCGTGCCCAAAAGACCGCTCACCCACAGCGGGGCGGGGTGCTGGTGAAGCATGCCGGCCGCGCTGGCTGTTGCACGCGGAAAGACGAGCTCAAGGAGAATCGCGACAAAGCAGGTGGAAAGAGCTGCGGCAACGATGCCGCCGATGACGTCGTTGATGGTGGAGGTATCCTCGTTCTCGGTGCGGTCGATCTTGAGGGCTCCCACTTTGGCGCCGTCGGCGCGTTCGGGATCCTGTGAGACATGAGCGTTTACGGTGCCGGTGATGTTGGCGTTTTTGCCGAGCACCAGCTTGTCGGCCCAGACCTCAACATCGCCATCGACAGTGCCGTCGATGGTTACCGTACTGCCCGCGAGCACTGCCGACTTGGCGGAGCCGCGCAGGGCAACCGTCTCACCTGCGGCATAGAAGCAATTGGCGGTACTGCCGGAGTTAAGTACGACGTGCTGAGCGGCAACTGTCACGCTTCCATCAATGGTGGTCTTGGCGATATCGATGGTGCGCGCTGCCAGGCGAACGGCGCCGCCTACGGTGCAGTCGCGAATCGACAGGCTTTCGCCGGCGGCGATGATATCGCGGTCGATGGATGCGTCGTCCAGGCTAAGGCTTTGACCGGCCCAGTACAGATCGCCCCCGACGCCGGATGGACTGGAATCCCCGTCGGACACGAAAACATTGCCCGCGGTGTCGGTGCCGGCGAATGCCATGGAAGGCAGCGCGGTAAACGCCAGCGCGATAAGCGCGAAGGCCATAATGAGGTGTTCGCGCATGTTGTGATGTTGCGCCGCCGCGGGTTGGTTGTGAGGCATGGTGAATCCTTTGCTTGGTGATTTGCATACGCCCAATATGGTACCCATTGCGCCTTCGCTCTAAAAGAAACTCGCGGTTGCAGTATTCTGCATGGGCAATTGCCTACGTAAGGCGTCGCGGGATATCGGGCCTGCGGCCGGTTGTAGATAGGCTGTCACCTTGCGATGGGCCGGGCCGTGCAATCTATTTTTTACGATGTAGGAAACGCGCGATATCGTCCTCGGTGGGGCTTTTGATGTCAAAGCGCAGCGAGAGCCAGCGCAGGCCCATGGTCACTGCGACGCAAACGACCAGCGCGACGACATTGCTGACCAAGCCGCTCATGACAAGGCAAACATAGCTTGCCGATCCAGCGATAGCCGCGATGGCATAGAAGTTGGTGCGCTGGAAAATACCCGGCACCACGCCCATAAAACCATCGCGCAGCATGCCGCCGCCTACCGCGGTAAAAAAGCCCATCATGATGCACACGACCGGTGCAAATCCGTACACGAGCGCCTTATCTGCGCCGGTTGCCGCATAAATACCCACCGAGATGATGTCGAGCAGGGGGATGAGCTTGTCGGGCTTGTCGACGATGGCAGGGAAGATGTAGATGATGGCCGCCGTGGCGATGGACAGCGGAAGCGCCATGGGCTGGTTAAGGATGTAGACGTTGCCCACCTGGAGCGTCATATCGCGCAAAAGACCGCCGCCCAGACCGCAGACCACGGCGAGCGCGACGGCGCCCACCAGATCGAGTTTGTGCTCGCGCGCAACCAGTACACCCGAAATCGATGCCGCGACGACAGCGAACATCTCGAGCCAAAACGGGATGGCAACCATGGCATCCGAGGCGTGTGCGGTAACGATTACAGTGGCGATGACGGGCAAGGTGGGTTCCTTTGGGTAGTTGGATTGGAAAATGCCCGTACATAGTACATGGTTGTGGGAGGTCGTGACCCCATTGCTCGGTAAACGGTCGGAACTGGGCGCGGTCACAGGTTCCAAACATGTACATCAGCATCCAAAAACGACATTTTTTGACATCTTTGGAGGGTGATGTACATGTTTGGAGATCTGGGTTGGTGTTGAACGCCCTGGCGGGTTCGAACCCCCTCCTCCGCCGCCGTATTTGTCTGTAAGGGAATCAAAAAAAGCTCCCTTTGTTGGGAGCTTTCTCAACCAAAATGGCGGAGGAGGAGGGATTCGAACCCTCGTGACCTTATACAGGCCAAACGGTTTTCGAGACCGCCGCATTCAACCACTCTGCCACCCCTCCGCGTGGGGTAAAAACAAAGCAGGCACAAAGGCCTGCTTTGGAATTAACTGGCGGAGAGTCAGGGATTTGAACCCTGGAGACGCTTTTGACGCCTACACGATTTCCAATCGTGCTCCTTCGGCCACTCGGACAACTCTCCGTTAAATGCGAAAGTCAGTATACACGAGGAATCGCAAAGTGCAAACCAAAAACTTGGCATTTTTTAAATTGCATCGCTC
>NZ_JBNPLJ010000019.1:0-45415 GCF_050313415.1 Collinsella sp. SGI.184
ATCCGAGGACGTCCGCGAAGGTTAGCCCTCAGATCCTGCGGTGGGAGACCTAGGCCTCGTTGTACACCGTCTTGAGCTTCAGCAGGTGAGCGTAGCGGTCCATAGCGGCCTGCTCGTTCTCCTTGAAGAGCTCCTCGGCGCGCTCGGGGAAGGAACGCGTCAGCGAAGCGTAACGGGCCTCGTTCATCAGGAACTCCTGATAGCCGCCCGCGGGCTCCTTGGAATCGAGCGAGAACTTCTTGCCGGCAGCAGCCTCGGGGTTGAAGCGGAAGAGGTTCCAGTAACCGCACTCGACAGCCTTCTTCATCTCGGCCTGGCAGTTCTGCATGCCGCCCTTCTTGATGGAGTGCATCTCGCAGGGGCTGTAGCCGATGATGAGGGACGGGCCGTCGTAGGCCTCGGCCTCGTGGATGGCCTTGAGAGTCTGAGCCGGGTTGGCGCCCATGGCGACCTGCGCCACGTAGACGTAACCATAGCTCATAGCGATCTCGGCCAGAGACTTCTTCTTGGTCACCTTGCCGGCAGCGGCGAACTGAGCAACCTGGCCCAGGTTCGAAGCCTTGGAGGCCTGACCGCCGGTGTTGGAGTAGACCTCGGTGTCGAAGACGAAGACGTTGACGTTGTGGCCAGAAGCCAGGACGTGGTCCAGACCACCGAAGCCGATGTCGTAGGCCCAACCGTCGCCACCGAAGATCCAGAAGGACTTCTTGGTGAGGTAAGCCTTGTCGGCGAGGATCGCCTTGGAAGCGTCGCAGCCGCACTTCTCGAGCTCGGCAACGTAGGCGGCAGCAGCAGTCTTGGAGGCCTCGACGTCGTTGACGGAGTCGATCCAAGCCTGACCGGCGGCCTTGAGCTCGTCGGACGGACCGTCAGCGGCGATGAGCTCCTGGGTGGCGGCGATCAGCTTATTCTGGACGGCCTCGTAACCGATGGCCATGCCCAGACCGTGCTCAGCATTGTCCTCGAACAGGGAGTTGTTCCACGCCGGGCCGTGACCGTCCTTGTCCTTGCAGTAAGGAGCGGTGGCAGCGGGGTTGCCCCAAATGGAGGAGCAGCCGGTGGCGTTGGAGATGAACATGCGGTCGCCGGCGACCTGGGTCACCAGACGTGCATAAGCGGTCTCGGCGCAGCCGGCGCAGGAGCCGGAGAACTCCAGGTAGGGCTGCTTAAACTGGCTGCCCTTGACGTTGGCCGCGATGAGCTCCTTCTTCTCGGAGACGTTCTTGACCATGTAGTCCCAAACGGGCTGCTGATCCATCTCCTGCTCGGCGGGAGCCATCTCGAGGGCGCCCTTGGGGCAGACCTTGACGCAGTTGGTGCAGCCCATGCAGTCGAGCGGGGACACGGCCATGGTGAACTTCATGCCCTTGGCCTTGGGACCCATGGCGTCGAGCGTACGGGTAGCCTCGGGCGCGGCAGCAGCCTCGTCCTCGGTCATCGCGAACGGACGGATGGTGGCATGCGGGCACACATAGGCGCACTGGTTGCACTGGATGCACTTGGTCTCGTCCCAGTGAGGAACGACCACGGCGACGCCGCGCTTCTCGTATGCGGAGGCGCCCAGCTCAAACTGGCCGTCGGCGCAATCGACGAAGGCGGAAACGGGCAGGCTGTCGCCATCCATGCGATCGATGGGCTCGAGCAGGTTCTTGACCTGCTGGGCGATAGCGGACTTGGTCTCCTCGGAAAGCTCGACAGGAGCGGCGTCCTCGGCGGTAGCCCAGTCGGCCGGAACCTCGAACTTACGGAAGGCGGTAGCGCCGGCATCGATGGCCTTGTGGTTGGCGTCGACGATGGCCTGGCCCTTCTTCATGTAGGACTTGGTAGCCGCGTCCTTCATGTACTGCAGGGCGTCCTCGGCGGGCAGGACCTTGGCCAGCGCGAAGAAGGCGGACTGGAGCACCGTGTTGGTGCGCTTGCCCATGCCAACCTTGGCGGCCAGGTCGATAGCGTCGATCAGGTAGACGTTGATGTTGTTGTTCGCGATGTAGCGCTTGGCCACGGCGGACATGTGCTCGGCGAACTCCTCGTCGCTCCACTGGCAGTTGACCAGGAAGGTGCCGCCAGGCTTGACGTCGCGGACCATCTTGAAGCCCTTGACGATGTAGCTGGGGTTGTGGCAAGCGACAAAGTCGGCCTTGGTCACGTAGTACGGCGAGCGGATCGGGGAATCACCAAAGCGCAGGTGCGAGACGGTAACGCCGCCGGTCTTCTTGGAGTCGTACTGGAAGTAGGCCTGAACGTACTTGTCGGTGTGGTCGCCGATGATCTTAATCGAGTTCTTGTTGGCGCCGACGGTACCGTCGCCACCCAGACCCCAGAACTTGCACTCGATGGTGCCGGGAGCTGCGGTGTTGGGCGCATCCTCGGCCTCGGGCAGGCTCAGGTTGGTCACGTCATCGACAATGCCGATGGTGAACTCGCGCTTGGGCTCGTCCTTCTTGAGCTCCTCGAAGACGGCAAACGCGGACGCGGGAGGCGTGTCCTTGCTGCCCAGGCCGTAACGGCCGCCGACGACCTTGATACCCGTCTTGCCGGCCTCGTAGAGAGCGGAGACGACGTCCTGGTAGAGCGGCTCGCCGATGGAACCCGGCTCCTTGGTGCGGTCCATGACGGCGATCTTCTGGACGGTCTCGGGGAGAACGTCCACGAAGTGCTTGATGGAGAACGGACGGAACAGGCGAACCTTGACCAGGCCGACCTTCTCACCGTGAGCGTTGAGGTAGTCGATGACTTCCTCGAGCACGTCGCAGAAGGAGCCCATGCACACGACGACGCGATCGGCATCGGGAGCGCCGTAGTAGTTGAACAGGCCGTAATCGGTGCCGAGCTTCTCGTTGATCTTCTTCATGTAGCCCTCGACGACGGCAGGGAGCTCGTCGTAGACCTTGTTGCAGGCCTCGCGGTTCTGGAAGAAGATGTCGCCGTTCTCATGGCTGCCGCGGGTGTGCGGGTGCTCAGGGTTGAGCGCGTGGTCGCGGAAAGCCTGGACGGCGTCCATGTCGCACATCTCGGCAAGATCCTTGTAGTCCCACATGGCGACCTTCTGGATCTCGTGGCTGGTGCGGAAGCCGTCGAAGAAGTTGAGGAACGGGGTCTTACCCTCGATGGCGGCAAGGTGAGCCACCGGCGAGAGGTCCATGACCTCCTGGACGTTGCCCTCGGCGAGCATGGCGAAACCGGTCTGGCGGCAGGCCATGACGTCGGAGTGATCGCCAAAGATGTTCAGGGCGTGGGAAGCGACGCAACGCGCGGAGACGTGGAAGACGCCCGGGAGCTGCTCGCCCGCGATCTTGTACATGTTCGGGATCATCAGGAGCAGGCCCTGAGAAGCCGTGTAGGTGGTGGTCAGAGCACCGGCGCCCAGCGAACCGTGAACGGTACCGGCTGCACCCGCCTCGGACTCCATCTCGACGACCTTGACCGGGGTGCCAAAGATGTTCTTGCGACCCTGGGCCGCCCACTGGTCGACATGGTCGGCCATCGGGCTGGACGGCGTAATGGGATAAATTCCCGCTACCTCGGTGTACGCATACGAAACATATGCGGCCGCCTCGTTGCCGTCCATAGACTTAAACTTACGCGCCATATACCCCTCTCCTCTCATATAGGTATACAGGCCCCGGCGATTACCGGGATGTTGGCGTGATGGGATTTTCGCTGTTGCTTCCAGTCATCTGACAGGCGGACTCAGCAGCAGATACATGGCGTGGAGAGAAGGCATGCCGAGGCGAGGAGGCTGCACGCGCTCCACAGGCCCAGCTACCCGTCTTGCACATGATCGAGCGCCGCAAAGGCCGCATGCCGGATGCTCCCGGGCACGCCCCGGTGATGGGAAGCGCCCGCAACGGAAATCCGCATGCGGGTTTATTGTACCCCGACGTCAAGTGTAATTTCGACAAATATAGGCGGGCGGTAAAGGTTTACCCCGAGCGACCATCAAGGGCAAAAATAATCCTTCCGTCACCGAGGGACCAAATGGCAGTTGCGGTGAAATAGGGACTGTTTTTGCCGGCCGTAGCCTTAAACAGTCCCTATTTCACCGCAACTTATTTGGGAGATGAGTCAGAGGGCGCCGAGGAGGATGGCGTAGGTTGTGGATTCTCCGAGCCTGAGCTCGTCACCGGGGTTCAGCTGAGCGGAGCGGCCGGGCTCGACCTGGGTGCAGACGTTCGTCGCGCCGTTTACCACCACAGTTCCGTTGGTGGACGACAGGTCCTCGACGTACCAGACATTTTGGTCATCGCACCACACGTGGGCATGGCGAGCCGAAACGTCATCGCCCACATCGGTGATATCACCCTCCCCCGTCGCCAGCGCGCCGATCTCGACGCCCTCCTCACTCGGCTGAATCCAGCGCGGGGCGCTCACCACGTAGCCGTTTTGCACGCGCAGCAGTCCCAACGGGTGCGCAGGCGCCGCCTCGTGCTCGCCCGTGACCGTCGAGGTGCTCAGCGAGCGCGGCGTCGACGTGGCGCCGCCACAGGTCGCATGAGCGTAGTCGAGGGCATAGGTCACCGACGAGCGGACATCTGCCGAGCAGCCCACGGCGACAAACAGCACCAGGATGGCCTCGGCGCGCTCGGCGGGCATGAGCTCAGCCGCCTGCGACAGGCGCTCGAGCGCATTGCGATAGAGATTCGTGTCCTGATGGCATTCCTCGAGTGCCCGCACCATGGGCTCGCCAGCGGGGCCGCACACCATGTTGGTCACGGCCGTGGCGTCCATGGGATTGCGGCGGCGCAGGGCCAGCTGCGACATAATGCGCGCGGCCGAGGTGCCGTAATCGGCAAAATAACGTTCCTGCAGCGTGCCGACCGGCGCGCGCACGATAAAGCGCGAAACCCAAGAGCGATCGGCAGCACGGCTCTGCGGACTACGGCCGTCGACGAGCGGGCGGCTCGAGAGTACCAGGCCGCACAGTTCGATATGGCTCAGGTGCGCTGCGCGCTTAAAGATGTCAAACATTGCCCCGCACGGGGTGAGCTCAGCTTGAGAAGCCATGGCTTAGCCCTCCTTGGTCGCAGAGATAGTGTCGGATACTTCGGCCGGCCCGCCAAAGGCGCGAGCAGCCGCGGCTCCGCCGGCAAGCGGCGTCGCCATGGAAATTTTCGCACGTCGCGCTGACACGACGGGAAGCTCAAAGGCAAACCCCATCGCCAGCAAAAACCACGTGAGCGCATAGGTTGCAATTAAGGCGGCAACGAAGCCGCTCGCTACGGCGCGCTGGGAAAACACGGTGCATGCAACCGCGATCAGCACCGGAACCTCGCAGGCAGAAAGCGCCAGTACGCCTTGCAGGAACCCCGTGCGACGATCGTGTGCCATGGCGCCGGCAGCGATGCCCACCATGCCCGGCGGTGCCAACGCCAGTGCGGCGATAATGGCCGGCAGCTTCCCGGACCACATAAGCGGTCCTACGACGAGCGTCACATGGGCGCCCGACGCCAACAGCGCAGCTGATACCACGACCACAGCCCAAAGCACGCCGCATACCGCCGTCGCACCAACCATCGCCGCACGCCGGGCCGTGTGCCCCGATACCTCCATCGGGCACGGCATGAGCGGCTCGGCCCGAAGCGAGCGGGCGACATTTTGCGCATAGTGGTCGCAAAATGCCGAGAGCGCCGCCTCCACCGCAGCCGGCTCGGGACGATCTTCCTGATGGCAGGACAGGCAGGCCATGACCACGTCGAACAACTGGGCATCGACAAACGCCAGCGCATCGCGCAGATCCTCGGAATTTGGATCGAGTCCCAGCTGCTGAGCCTGTTCGGCCGCGGCAAGTGCCACATCGGGCTCGCGTCGCAGCAGTTGCGTCAAGTCGCAGCCGGGCGCGTGGGCGCCAACGGGATAATCGGGCAGCGTATCCATCTTGAGGCGATAAGGGCTGGCGATATCGCACGTCTTTTTGCGCGAGCCCGAAGTACCCGACGCACCCGGCGCTACTTCGTACGGCGCGACACCGGCGATGAGCTCGTAGACCGTACTCGCCGCTGCATACACATCGATTGCCGGCGACATGCGAAGCATGCGCAGGTCGGGGATATCGTCGGTGAGCATCTCGGGCGGGGCGTAGGCCACCGTCGCGCGGCGCAACGTGGCATAGCGCTCGGTAAACGACGCCTTGCCGCCGGTGCCGGCCACCGCAGAGGCGGGCTCGAGCGCCAGCGAAGAGCCAAAGTCGATCAAGCACAGGTCGAAGGTGCCTTCGGCAAGCTGTCGGTCGAGCGGCAGGCGCGCCGTGCGCACCATAATATTAGCGGGCGAGATATCGCGATGGACGAACCCCTCGCCTACCAAGCTCATGCGGCAGAGCAGATCGAACAGGTCGCGACCCAGGCGCGCCGCCAGGAGCGGCGACAGACGCCCGGCATCGTCCACGGCAAGGCGCGAGCGCAGGCGAGCGAGCGTCTCGCCCTCGACCCACTCCATGACAATCGCGGGCACGCCGTCAACCTCGCCCCATCCATACAGGCGGGGAAAGCCTCTAAGGCCCGAAAGGGCGCGATGGCATTCATATTCCTCGCGAAACGCCGCCTTGAACTTGGTGACCAGCGCCTCGTGGGCGACATCGTCATCAAATTCGTCGCGCGTTGGTAAGATGAGCTGCTTGAGTGCCACGGCCTCGCCCTGCGCGTTGACGGCACGCGTCACACGGCCGATACCGCCGCGGCGCATGGTGGCGTCATCGGCAAACAGCATCGTAAAACGGCGCAGGTAGGCGGGAAGCTCGTCCGGGCCCAGCGCAATGGCGGGCTCAAACCCTCCAACGCGCGCCAGGCGCAGGCCCACCATGGGATCACGGCTGAGCGACTGGGTTGCCACAGAAGCAAGGCTATTCGTCATAGGGCGATCGCCGCCACTTTGGTATTGAAGTTGTTGAGCGCGACGTCGTCATCGCCATAATGCCCCACCCATTGGCACAGATTGGTGTAGCAACCCCATAGGTTGGCGTATTGCTGATACCACTTTGACTTGGGAGAAAACGTTTGCCGGCCAAACTCGGCACGGATGACAAACATATCGTTGGCCAGGCTGTCGCACGGTCCGGTATCGCCCGTAGCGTTATAGGTCGAAACCACGCTGTTGGCGCGGGCGACATAGCCATCGAGCATGTTGTATTTGGTCACGAGCCAGCTGTGAATACTCTCCTCCTCGGCAGCCGAGAGACCACCCGAGCCCGTGTCGCCGCCGGCACCGCCGTCCGTCGAGCCATCACTCGAAGATCCACCGCCAGAGGCGGAGCCCGAACCGGAACCGCCGCCCGACGAATCGGAGCTGGAGCCAGACGAACCCGAACCGCCGGGCTGGCCTGCCTGTTGGGCGTCCTGCCCCTTCTGCTGCTCGGCCTTATTGACGACAGAAGCCACACTGTTGTTGGAAAGCTTCGTAATGACCTTGGTGTTGGTGAGCACGATGGTCTTGCCGTTTGCCAGCGTGACCTCGTTGTCCGATGTTTCTGGACTGTCCGCATCGTCGCCACCGAACACAACATGCGAGACCACGCTCGCCCACGCATATCCGGTTGTCGTTCCCAAGTCGCTTTTGGCCTTGCGCCCAATATGCAGCTCGCGCGCAGCATGCGCCTGTACCATGGACGGCACCGTCATGCCATAAGCCGAAACACCGGCTATGACCAGCACGAGCGAGCAAGACAGCAGCACGTACGCCCGAGGCGCCAGGCCCAGCCGGCGTCGAATGCGCACCGCGGCGCCATGCTTTGTCTGAGTGCTAGCGGGCCGCATGCGTTCTCCTCCAACAAAAACACGCCGCTTAAAAGCGGCGCATTCTTTCATATCCACATTTGAGTGTATCAGCGAACCCAAAAGGTTGTGCAACGAATGGGCAAATACGAGGTGCGAGTGGACCCATCCACGCGATAAGCGGATGAAAAGCAGGTTTGTTGTACAACAAATGCATGAACGCGTGCCCAATTATGAGCGCCCCGTGCGGCAGGCCGACGGGACATGCCGCGGAGCTGACGCCGCCTAGATCGCACGACGGGCCTCGATAGCACGGCCGAGCGTAAGCTCGTCAGCATACTCCAGGTCGCCTCCCACGGGCAGGCCGCTCGCCAGACGCGACACCTCGACGCCCAGAGGCTTGATGGTGCGGGCAAGGTAGCTCGCCGTGGTCTCGCCCTCAATGTTGGGGTTGGTGGCGATAATGACCTCGTGGATGTCCTCGTGGCCCAAGCGCGCCAGCAACTCGCGGATGTGCAGCTGCTCGGGGCCGATCTTGTCCATGGGGCTGATCACGCCGCCCAGCACGTGGTAGAGGCCGTGGTAGCTGCCCGTGCGCTCAATCGCCTGGACATCGCGCGGCTCACCCACCACGCAGATGCGGGTGGTGTCGCGCATCGAGTCTTGGCAGATGGAGCACTCGTCAGCGGTGGCGTAATTAAAGCAGCGGCTGCAAAAATGCACTTCCTGCTTAACCTCTAGAATGGCCTCGGCCAGGCGGCGCGCCTCCTCGGCGTCGGCCTCGAGCAGGTAGTAGGCGATGCGCTGGGCCGATTTGGGGCCAATGCCCGGCAGACGGCCCAGCTCATCGAGCAGTTTTTGCAGACTATGGTTGGCACTCATATATGTGCGCGTCTTAGAACGGCATGCCCGGGATGTTGAGGCCGCCGGCGATGGCGCCCATCTGCTTGTTGGCGAGCTCGTTGACGCCGCGGACGGCCTCGTTGACGGCAGCCATAATCATGTCCTGCAGCATATCGACGTCCTCGGGATCGAGCGCATCGGGGTCGATGGTGAGGTTGACGAGCTCCATCTCGCCGTTAACGGTCACCTTGACCATGCCGCCGCCGGCAGAAGCGTCGACGGTCTGGGACTTGAGGTTCTCCTGCGCGGCGGCAAGCTGCTCCTGCATCTTGCGGGCCTGCTTCATCATCTGCTGCATGTTCATACCGGCCATGATGGCTCCTTTACGTGTGGTCGTGCGACAAGCTGCAAGGGCAGCCGGGCACGGCGGGACTTTCAAACTCAAAAATCGTACCACGGCGCGGGGCAAACGAGCGAGGCGGTCGCGCTAACTCAGTCGATGTACATGTCCTCTAGCGTGACGCGCCGCGCAAGACTATGCAAGGTTGAATTATGCAAGGTCTCACAACTCGGCGTATATACCCGCCCGCATAGTTACTCCACCGGCTTGAAGATAGTGGACTGGCCAAAGACACTACGCATGAGGGCTTTGGCCTCGTCCTCGGTCTGCGGGATGCCCGGGGCTGCGCCCTGGTGACCGAAAGGACTGCCGGCACCGGGGTTGGACTCCCAAGGGGCAGCGAGGGCGTCGTCACTTGCAGGAGCGGACGTCGCAGCCGCGGGAGCTGCGGCCGAAGCGGCAGGGCTGGGCGCAGGCGCCGCGGCAGGCATGCCGAACGGAGGAAGATCTTCCCCGTTCGCATCGCCGGCGAAGCCGCCGACCATGGCGTCGTCGTAGGGTACCTGCTCGGATTCCCATGGCGCAGCCTGTACAGACGGCTGAATCTTGGGAGCAGACGCGCACTCGGGCACTCGGGGCGCGGGCTCGGTCGGGAGCTTGCCCGTGGCAGGAGCACCGGCAGGGTTGTCGGAGCGCAGCCAAGGGGCCTTGGCCAGGTCGGATGACTTTGGTGCAGGCGCGGCAGCGGGCTTGGACGCGGGGACCGGAGCAGCCGGTTTGGACACGGCGGGTTCAGTCACCGACGGGATCGGTGCCGCTACCGGTGCCGCTTTTGGCTGCGTCGCGCTGGCGCTCAAGGATGCAGGGGGCGCCGAGGACACGGGTTGCGGGTCCGCAGATGCCGCAGCCCGTGCAGATGGAGAATGCTCCTCATGTTGAGGAGCCGGCCTGACACCCCCATCCAGGACATAGTCGACGGTGCGACGACCGAAGACCGCACTGACTGTCGGCAAAAACACTGCCTGTGTATCAGCACGCCCGAGCATCTTGATAGCAAATGCCGTAGGGAACAAGACCGTGAGCTTAGAACCATCGTCTGCCGTAGCGCGAGCGTTCAACAGGAGAGCCGCATAAGAAGGTTGTTGGGCCTTGACGCGCTCGACGACCTCGGCCCATTTGCGCTGCAGCTCTCCGGCGTTCTCGACCGCAGGGGTCTCGGCGGCGCCGGCGGCAGCGACCTGAGCGGCAGTGTTGGGCTGGGGCTTAGGCGCCGGCGCAGCGGCAGGTGCAGGAGCCGAAGCGGCGGTGGGCTGGGGCATCGGAGCCGGGGCAGGCTGAGGCGCAGGCGCAGCGGGCTTGGGGGCCGGCGCGGGCTGGGCCGCCGGAGCGGCGGCGCCGCGATCCCAGGGCATGCCGCCCTGGCGCGCGGGCGTAGCAGTGGGAGCGGCAGATGCCACAGGGGCAGCAGCTCGGGCACCCGAGATCAGCGTCGGTTGTTGTGTCGCCACAGGTGCAGCCGCGACAGCCGCAGGCGCAGCACTAGCAGCAGCCACGCTCGCCGGCACCGCGGCGTTGGCGACCATGGCCTCCAAGCGTGCCACGCGCTCGGCCAGGGCCTCAATGGTCAGATCGGCCTCGGGACGTGCCAGGCGCGTGCAGGCGATCTCGAGCACCAGGCGCACGTCGCTCGCACCCCTCATCTCCAACGCGGCATCGTCGAGCACTGTCAGCACGCGGGCCAGACGGTCGGCCGGATGCCCGCCAAAGGCAGCGGCCTCGGCAGCAAGCGCCTCAGCCTGCTCGGCCCCGCCCTCAAACAGCTCGGCACGGGTACCGGCAACGCAGGCCACATACACGTCGCGCACGTGCGCCACCAGGTCGCGCGTCAGCTCAAGCAAGTCATTGCCCTCCTCGACCTGTGCGCGAATGAGCCCATAGAGTCCAGCAATATCACGCTCGGCGATGGCGCGGGCAAACTCGCCCAGGATCTGGTCCGAAACCTCGCCCAAAAGCGAGCGGGCATCGTCCGCATGCACGGCGCCGTTGCCAAAAACGCTCAGCTGCTCCAGCGTGGAAAGCGCGTCGCGCATGCCGCCCTTGGCATGGCGCGCCACGATTGCCAGCGCCTCGTCGTCGTAATCGAAGCCCTCCTGCTCGCACACGTAGGACAGGCGATGCTCGATATCCTCGTTGCCGATGCGGTGGAAATCGAAGCGCTGGCAGCGCGAGAGGATGGTCTCCAGAATCTTTTGCGGATCGGTGGTGCACAACACAAAGATCACGTGCGCCGGCGGCTCCTCGAGCGTCTTGAGCAGCGCGTTGAACGCCGCCGTCGTGAGCATATGGACCTCGTCGATGATATAGATCTTGTACTTGCCACGCACCGGGGCAAAGTTAACGGAGTTGATGATCTCCTCGCGCACATTGTCCACGCCCGTACGGCTTGCGGCATCGAGCTCGTAGACATCGGGGTGGTTGCCCTCGGCGATGAGCTCGCACTCTTCGCAAGTGCCGTCGGGCATGCAGCCGCTTGCGCCCTCGGCGCGCGCCGCCTCGGCATTGCGGCATAGCAGCGCCTTGGCCAGAATGCGCGCCATGGTGGTCTTGCCCGTGCCGCGCGGTCCGCAGAACAGGTACGCGTGGGACAGGCGTCCCTCGGTGATGGCGTGCTCGAGCGTCGAGACGATATGCTGCTGGCCCACCACGGAGTCGAAGGTGAGCGGGCGATACTTTCGGTACAACGATTCCATGGGTGCTCCCCCGGGTATACTGAGTTTTGTTGCCGCGACGGCCATGCGGTCGCACGGCATACTGCACTCATAATAACCCGTACGGCGAGCCCGCCGCGATAGGAGTCCAAAGAGCATGGCAGACGCAGAGAGCAACCTCGTTCCCTCCGAAGCAGCCGACCAGGTCGAGGTCGCGCTCGAGAAACAGGCAGCAGCCGACGACGGCATCCTGTACCTCAACGAGTATCAGTACGAAAACGACCTCGTCACCGACTTCGCCCGCTTGGTCGCCTCGCCCAGGCGTCGCGGCTCGCTGTATGTCGCCGCGGCAATTGCCGCGCTGCTCGGCATCGGCATGTTGGTGGCCGGCGGCAACTGGATCAAGTTTGGCGTCGTCCTGATCGTGTTCGGCGCCTTTTTGGCCTGGTGGAGCAAAAACCTGCACCACACGCTCGCCCGCGACTTTATCGACGCCGTCGAGGCCGACAAGTCCATGGGTGGCCGCTATCGCCGCGTCGCCGCCAACGAGGACGGCTTGATGGTATGGGGCAAGAGCGGCAAGTCGCAGTTCTTCCCGTTTGAGAAGCTCGACCACGTACTCGACGGCGAGCGCATCTTTGTTGCCATGTTCGCAGACCAGGGCGTGACGATCCCCAAGGACACCTTTGTTCGCGGCGACGCCGAGCAGTTTGGCTCCTTCCTTAAGGCGCGCATCAACAAAAAGCTCCGCATCGAGACCAAGAAGAAGAAAATGAAGGCCGAGAAGGCTGCAGCCGAGGCCAAGCAGGGAGACAAGGCAGACAAGCCCCAGGACAACAAGGGCAAGCAGTGCTGGCAGAAGAAGGGCAAGAAGAAGCGCTAAGGCCAAGTCAGACAGGCAGCCTCGCATCCCGCTATCCTCCCCATGCACCAGAGCGTGCTACACTAGCAGCATCTATGCCGCCGCGAATGGCTCGGCCCCGCGCCCGCCGCTCGCAAACGAACTTTAAACGCACGAGGGTTGGCCATGCCGCTTTTCTCGCAACATACCGCCCGGTTCTCGCCGGACGTCCCTTTGGAGGGCACCAGCTCTCGCGAGCTGCTCAAGCGGTACCAGCCGCTCGAGACGCTTGCGACCGGCGGTTTTGGCTCCATCGAGATTTGCCGCGACACGCACCTGCGCCGTCGCGTGGCCATTAAGCGCATCCCTCTTATCAACGGCTCCGGCATGCCCGCCAGCGACATCATGGATGTACTGCGCGAGGCACATACCGCCGCCATGCTTCAACATCCCAATATCGTGCAGGTTATCGACTTTACGCATGACACCGCCTATGCCTACCTGGTCATGGAGTATGTCGACGGCATGTCGCTGGCCGAGTTTTTGCATCGCGTGGACGGCCACTCGCTCACCTTTGACGAGGCAGCGACCATTGCCGACGCGTTGGGTCAGGCGCTCACCTTTGCCCATGCAAACGGCGTGCTTCATCTGGACATAAAGCCCGCCAATGTGCTCATTGACCACTCGGGCAATGTAAAGCTCACCGACTTTGGCATGGCGCGGCTGTCATCTGCCGGCGGCTTTGGCGGATCGCGCGGCGGCACCATCGGCTACATGCCGCCCGAACAGCTCGATATCGAGACCGGCACGGTCGACGAGCGCGCCGATGTCTTTGCCCTTGCCTGCGTGATCTACGAGGGCCTGTGCGGCAGCGCCCCCTTTATGGCGGCAACGCCTGCCGACTCGCTCGACCGCATCATCGGCGGCGCCACCTACCCCAGCGAGCTGATCCCGCACTTTCCCCCGGGAGCCGAGGCAGCGCTCATGAGCGCCCTCTCCCCTATGCCGCAAGACCGCCCCGATAGCATCGAGGCATTCTGCGACCAACTCCTTGCCGGCTTGGGGAGCGTGCGCGAAGGCCGTCGCAGCTTGGAGCAGATGGTAAGCGAGCTTTCGGACGACGAGCACGCAACAGACGATATGGAGTCGCTGCCTTACGAGGATAACGCCATCGAGGTCGACCCCGCGCTCGGTTGGGCGGGCACGCGCTGGAGCTGCGCGCGCGATTACACCATGCGCGGTATCTCGGCACTAACGTGTGCAACCTTCAGCTTTTTGCTTATGCAGACAGCGGGCGTCGCGGCGCTTCCCGGGCTGGTCGCCGCGGCCATCGCTATTGGCGCGGCGGCAGGCTTGGCACCGCAGATCGGCTCGGCTATCTCGGCCGTGGGCTTTTTGGTGCTCATGGCCAACGCCACCATGCAGGCGCAGGGCATCCTGTCGATGCTGCCGGTCGCGGTCATTTTTGCCGCCGCCATGTCCGGATGGTGGATTGCCTGGGGACGCACCGAAGCGGCCGCGAGCGCGGCACTCACCTGCGCGCTTGCGCTAGGTTGTCTAACCGGCGACGCCATCCTTGCCGCCGGGGCCGCCGCGGGCTTCGCGGCGTTTTGGCTCGGCCCGGCAAGCGCCGCTGCCGCCACGGGTATAGGCGCGCTTTTTGCCCGCCTGGCCGCAGCTGCCCTCCCTACGGGAGGCGTGCTGGGGCTTGGCAATGTCGCCGCAGCGCTGGGCGACGCGTTCCTCTGGGCCGCCTTCGCACTGATCGCAGCAGCAGCCGCGGCAACGTCGCTGCTGCTCAATGCCCATGCCAAGCGTGCCGAGCAGGGGTCGAACCTCGCCGCCATCGTCGCAATTGCCGTCGCCGGTATCGGCTCGGCCGTATCGTTTTGTCTTGCACACCATATGGAAATTGCCAGCCTTGCGGGCACGGTCGTCGCCAAGGCGGCGGTTGCGGGAATCCTATCCTCTATAATCGTTGGGATATGCCTGTATTTGCTCGGATACCAAAGAACCTATACGGAGAGTGATCTTTCGTGAACTTCCTGAACATCTTCGAGGACCACGTGGCCGGCATCTTCGGTGCCACCCGTGCCCCGTTCTCCTTTAAGAAGCTTGCCAAGCAGGCTGCTCGCGACATGGAGGATCAAACTCTGGTGATCAACGGCGTCAACACCGCGCCGGCGCTCTATACCATCCTGATCGCCACCGATGACGATCCCATGCTTGCCCCGTTCTATCCCGAGCTTTCGCGCGAGGTGCGCGAGTTTGTGAAGGCGCAGGCCGAAAAACGCCGCTACGTCTTTGTCGGCGAGCCCCTTGTTCGCTTTATGATCGACCCTCAGCTGCGCGCCGGCAAGTTCTCGGTCTTTGCCGAGAACGTCGACGCTCCCACGCTCGGCCGTCTGTACGAGGAAGAGCGCGCCTATCAAAATGGCCTGGGACAGAACAGCTCGGCCACAAGCCGTGCCGCAAGCGCCCCCCGCGCCGGTCAGCAGCAGTTTGCATCGCCGCAGCAACACCCGGCCGCCATGCCCCAGCAGCAGCCGACACCCCGCGCTGTCACTCCCGACCCGCTCGCTGTGGCCGACCCCTTTGCACCCAATGTCCCCGATCCCGCAGCCCCCATCCCTGTGCCGCAAACCGTCTCGCGCGACGCACTTGCCGGTATGGGCGGAGCGGCTGCCACTGGCGCCGCCGTGGGCCTTGGCGCTGCGACCAGCATCGCCTCCAACATGGCAAGTCCCCGCGCCCCGCAGCGTCCGCTCGCCCAACTCGTCGACGTCGTGAGCGGCGAGAGCCACAACATCACCTCCGCGCAGGTGACCATCGGTCGTGAGCGCTCGGTATCCGACATCGCCCTGCGCGACCCCAACGTGTCGCGCCGTCATGCCCAGCTCACCTTTACCGGCTCTGACTGGTCGATCGAGGACCTCAACTCCACCAACGGCACGCTCGTCAACAACCGCCGCATCACGCGCTGCCCGCTGCGCAACGGCGATCTGCTAACGTTTGGCCTGAGCACCTTTGAATTTAGGGGTTAATCGCTTATGAACATCGATATCGTCCTTTTTGCAGGCCGCATCGTACTGGTCGTCCTGCTTTATATCTTCTTGTTCGCCGTCATGAAGACCGGCGTGGGGCTCGTGCGCGGCCAGCGCCGCGACTCTGCCATCTGGACGATCGATGTGGACAAGGGCCCGCGCGGCATCCGCGGTATTCACGTGGATATGCTTGGCCCCGTCATCGTCGGTCGTTCGCCGTCATCTGACATCTGCATCAACGAGCCGTTTGTCTCTGCCTCGCATGCGCGTTTTTCGCTGCAGGGCCCGGCACTTATTATCGAGGACCTCAACTCGCTCAACGGCACCCTTGTTAACGGCCGCCAGCTGGTGGAGCCCGCAACGCTGCGCGAGGGCGACGAAGTCCAGATTGGCGACGTGGTCATGAAGGTGAACCGTCGATGATCGACGAGGAGAACAAGTCCGCAACCATGTCCGAGGCACTGGCTGCCCCCGCGGCCGTGCCGGCTCATGCCGCCCCGGCGGGCCCTGCGCCCGTGGAGCCCGAGGACACCGTGTTCTCCCTGCCTCTTTCGCATGTAACGCAAGACCATCCGATGCCCACCGATGGCCAGGATGAAGATAATTCCACCGATGCCCCCATCGGCGCGCACGCCGTTGCCGATCAACCTTCGGCACCGGAAACTACACCTGCGCCGGCCCACTTTGCCGAGTCTGTCGCCGCGGCAATCGATGAGAGTGCCGCGGTGTTTTTGGCCCCCGAGCCCACGGCACCGGTGTTTCCCGTAGTTCCAGCACCCACCGCAGCGCCCGAGCCCGCATCTACACCGGCACCCGCGGCGGCATCCTCCCCCGCGGCCGCATCGGCGCCCGAGGCCGTGCAGCCTACGGCCGAAGAGATGCCCGTCGCAGCGACGGAGGACGCCTCTCAGCCCCACAGCACGCCCGCGCCCGCACACTTCGCGGCACCCGAGCCCGCAGCCGTCGCCCCGCAAGACGAAGAGCCTGCCGACCACACAACCGAAGTGCCCGCCACGTCTAAAGTCGACGACCCGAGCAACGAGGCCAACGCCGTCTCGCCCGGCGACACGGCCGAGATTGATGTCGCCGCCGTGGAGGCCAAGCTCAAGGACCCTGGTTCGACCATGAGTTTTGAGCCGCTGGCCGACGAGCGCATCGAGACCGATTCGACCTACGATGCCGGCACCACCACGCAACTCATGTGGGGCGCCCGCTCCGATGTTGGCTGCGTGCGTCCGCACAACGAGGACTCCTACCTGGTACAGTCGCCGCTCTTTTGCGTGTGCGACGGCATGGGTGGTCACGCCGCCGGCGAGGTAGCCTCCTCCATCGCGGTCGAGACCATCGCCAAGACGGCGCCACAGGCTGCCGACGCCGCGCGCCTAGCCGCAGCCGTCGAAGCTGCCAACGCCGCCGTCATCGAGGCCGCACTCAACGGCCTGGGCAAGCCCGGTATGGGCTGCACGGCGACCTGCGCCTATATCGAAAACGACATGCTCGCCATCGCCCACGTGGGCGACTCGCGCGCCTACCTGCTCCACGAGGGCACGCTCATCCGCGTGACCCGCGACCACTCCTATGTGGAGGAGCTCGTGGACGCTGGCGAAATTACAGCCGATGAGGCGCGCGTCCATCCCAACCGCTCGGTTATCACGCGTGCGCTGGGTTCGGACCCCGCCATGTATGCCGACCACTTTACCCTGCACATCGAAGAGGGCGACCGCCTGATCCTGTGCTCGGACGGCCTTTCGAGCATGATTCCCGATAGCGAAATCGAAAACATCGCCACGCAATCGTCTACGGCGCAGATTTGCGTCGACAACCTGGTAGACGCCGCGCTCGCTGCCGGCGGCCACGACAACGTGACGGTAGTCGTTGTGGACCTGGTCGACGACGGCGTCATGCGCGAGGCGAAGCGCGTTCGCCGCCGCAACGTCACCATTGCCGCCATCCTGGGCATCGCTTTTGTGCTGGCGGCAGCCATCTGGGCCTACGCGGGCGTCACCGGCTCGTATTACCTGGGCACCTACAAGGACACCGTCGCGGTCTACCGGGGCATTCCCGGCAAGCCGCTCGGCCTTAAGCTGCACTGGCTCGAGAGCACGACCGCCATCAAGCTATCCGACCTACCCGAAGACACGCAGAATCGTCTGAAAGCAGGCATTCCGCAAACGAGTGTCGACGACGCGCAGGACACTATCTCCAAGTACCGTCATCAAATCGATGAGGAACAGACCCGCCAGGTGATCGACGCGCAAACGATTCGCGACAACACCGACCAGGAATCGACTTCCAAATCGAATTCCGAAAAAACCGCCGAACAGTCCGCCGAGGCCGAAGCCTCCGATAAGAATTAGAAAGGGAGTGCCGCTTATGAGTCGCCGCAACACCGAAATGCTCTTGCTCATCGCCTCGGCGTTCCCCGTCATCCTGCTGTATGCGATGTACGTGCTCACCGCAGGCGCTTCCATCTCGTTTGAAACGCTCGCCGTGCCGATCGGTCTCTTTGCCGCCTTCGCCGCGGCGCATATCGCCGTGCGCATCCTGGCGCCCGGTGCCGATCCGGCCATCCTGCCCATCGTCTTTGTGCTTTCGGGTATCGGCATCACGTTCGTAACGCGTCTGGCACCCGCCCTCGCCATCTCGCAGCTCGTCATTCTGTTTGTCTCGGTGGCACTGATGGTGGGCACGCTCGCGATGATCAAGAATCTCGATGTGGTCATGCGCTACAAGTACACCTTTGGCATCATCGGCATCATCTTGCTGATGCTGCCCATCTTTATCGGCACCACCATTTCGGGCTCCAAGCTGTGGATTCGCATCGCCGGCTTCACCATCCAGCCCGGCGAGTTCGCCAAGATTTTTATCGTATTGTTCTTGGCCGGATACCTAGCCGAAAACCGCGAGCTACTCTCCATCTCCAATCGTAAGATCTTGGGCCTCAAGGTCCCGCGCCTGCGCCTGCTGCTACCGCTGTTCGCTGTGTGGGGTGTATGCCTTCTGGTCGTTGTCTTCGAGCGCGACTTGGGCTCCGCCGTGCTGTTCTACACCATCTTCTTGCTGATGCTCTACGTCGCCACGGGACGTTTCTCGTATGTCGTCATCGGCCTTGCGCTTTTGGCAGTGGGTGCCGTGGGCGCCTACAAGTTCCTGTCGCATGTCCAGGTACGTTTCCAGATCTGGGCCGACCCCTTTAAGGATGCCCAGGGCCAGGGCTACCAGATTGTGCAATCCCTTTTCTCGTTGGCTGACGGCGGTCTTATCGGCGTTGGCATCGGTAACGGCATGGCCAATAACATCCCCGTCGTCGAGTCCGACTTCATTTTCTCGGCCATCGGCGAGGAAATGGGCCTTTTGGGCGGCGGCGCCGTACTCGTCCTGTTTATGCTCTTTGCCGTGCGAGGCCTGACCACGGCCGCCCGCGCTAAGTCCGACCTTGCCGCATTTAGCGCCACGGGCCTCACGGCCGCCATTAGCTTCCAGGCCTTCTTGATCGTTGGCGGCGTTACCCGCCTGATTCCGCTGACCGGCGTCACCCTGCCCTTTATGAGCCAGGGCGGCTCCTCGCTGCTGGCGAGCTTTATCATTGTCGCGCTTTTGCTGCGCGCCGGCGATGAGGCCACCGGTCGCGAAGCCGAGCTCACCGGTACCGGCACCATGGCCGCTATCTCTGACGACCAGGTCGCTTCTGCCGCGGCGCATGCCGGCACGCGCTTCGCTTCTTCGTCTTCCTACGGCCGTGGCAGCCACTCCACCGGCTCGCGCATGCGTCGTCGCCTGCTCGATACGCCCGAATCTGGCGTGCTCGGCCGCGTGGCGCTCGCCAACCGCCTAACCCGCGCGGTGTTTGCCTTTACGGCCCTGTTCGCCATCCTCATCGGCAACCTCACCTATGTCCAGGTCATCAAGGCCAAGGATTACCAGGATATGCCGACTAACAATCACACCATCGCCCGTTCCAAGTACATCCAGCGCGGCTCCATCATCACGTCCGACGGCGTGACGCTGGCCGAATCGCTGCAACAGGAGGACGGCACCTACGTACGCTCCTACCCTAACGGCAACCTGGCCGCCCATGTGGTTGGCTATGTGAGCCAGCAGTACGGTACCGCCGGCATCGAGAGCGTGATGAACGACACGCTCACCGGTTCCAAGGATTACTCCAGCTGGAACAACGCCATCGCGTCGCTCGCGGGCCAAAACCAGCCGGGCAACACCGCCAAGCTCACCATCGACTCCCGCATCCAGACGGCCGCCGAACAGGCTCTCAAGGGCTTTAAGGGCGCCATTGTGGTCATGGACCCGCGCACTGGCGCGGTGCTCGCATGCGCCAGCTCGCCCACCTACGACAACACCAACATCGACGCCCTGCTGCAATCGGGCGGCGGTGAGGACGGTTCTATGTACGACCGCGCCATGGACGCCCTCTATACTCCGGGCTCCACGTTTAAGGTCGTCACGCTTTCGGCGGCACTCGAGACCGGCACCGCAAGCCTTTCGAGCACTTATCAGGCGCCCGGTTCCATGGATATCGGCAATGCACCGGTCACCAACTCCGCCAATGAGAGCTACGGCACGATTAGCCTGCAGCAGGCCTTTGCCGTGTCGTCCAACGTCGTCTTTGGTCAGGTGGCAAACGAGGTCGGCGCCAGCTCACTCGTACAGTTCGCCAACGCCTTTGGCTATGGCCAAAAGCTCGGTCAGGACCTAACCGCCACGGCGTCCATCATGGCCGACCCCTCGCTCATGACCGAGTGGGAAACCGCCTGGGCCGGCGCCGGCCAGCCCGTCGGCATGGACCACACGCCGGGTCCGCAGACCACCGTCATGCAGAACGCCGTTATTGCGGCGGCCATCGCCAACAGCGGCGTCGTCATGGACCCGTTCTTCGTTGCCCAGGTGCTCGCCCCAGACGGAACCGTGGTCAAGACCACGCAGTCCCGCTCACTGGGCCAGGCCGTCAGCGCCACCACGGCCGAACAGGTCAAACAGGCCATGCTCGACGTCGTTCAATCCGGCACCGGCACCGATGCCCAGATTCCGGGCGTCAAGGTTGCCGGCAAGACCGGCTCTGCCGAGACCGTCGGTACCACCGTCAACTCGATGTTCGTCGGTTTTGCGCCTTACGATTCACCCACGGTCGCCATCTCGGTAGCCTTGGAGGATTACGACAAGCACGACGTCGAGGCGGCAAAGATCGCCGGCATCGTCCTGACCGCGGCGCTTGCCGCCCAGGGAGCGTGATGCCCGTGATTGATGCGCAAGCATGGGGCGTGCCGCGGCCGATAACGCTAGCGGCAATGCGCCACACGGCCCCAGCGGCCTCAAATTTGGTACTACACACATCGTTGAGCGAATAGTCATGTTAGGAGCAGGAATGGAACAGAGGGTCCTCGGGGGAAGATACCTCCTCAAGGATAAGGTAGGGACAGGCGGCATGGCGACCGTCTACCGTGCACAGGACCAGGTCCTCGACCGCACGGTAGCTATCAAAATCATGCTGCCGCAATATGCCGGCGACGCCACCTTTGCCGCACGCTTTAAGCAGGAGGCCCAGGCAGCCGCCGGCCTCTCCTCCCCCTATATCGTCGGCGTCTACGATTGGGGCAAGGACGGCGACACCTATTACATCGTCATGGAATACCTGCGCGGCACCGACCTTAAGAGCGGCATCAAGAGCCACGGCGCCCTTGACCCCAAAAAGGTCGCTCAGATCGGCTCGCAGATCAGCTCCGCACTTTCGGTCGCCCACAAGCACGAGATCATCCACCGCGATATTAAGCCGCAGAACATCATGGTGCTGCCCGACGGCAACATCAAGGTCATGGACTTTGGCATCGCGCGCGCCAAGAACAGCCACCTTACGCAGGACAACAACGTTTTGGGCACCGCCCACTACGTAAGTCCCGAGCAGACCCGCGGGCAGGATCTAGGCCCCACCTCGGACATTTACTCGCTGGGCGTCGTGATGTACGAGTGCGCCACCGGCCGCGTGCCTTTCGACGGCGACGATGCCATCTCGGTCGCACTCAAGCAGGTCAACGAGCTGCCCGTGCCGCCGAGCCAGATCAACTCCGGTGTCGATGCCGATCTTGAGCGCATTATCCTCAAGTGCATGGAAAAAGATCCGGCTAACCGTTTCCAGACGGCCGACGAGCTGCGTCAGGTGCTCAACAGCTACCTGTCTGGTCGCGCCGTCAACGTGCCGGAGCCTACGCGCGTTATCGGCGCCGTTGGCGACCTGGGTGCCACCAAGACCCGAGAGCTATCCGACCAGACGCGCGCCATGGTACGCCCCGTCTCGGGCGTGAGCGGACAAAATAACGCTCGCAGCTCCGTCTCGGGTTCAACCGGCTCTTACGCCACCGAGCAGCCCAAATCCAACAAGAACAAGATCATCGCCGCCGTAGTTGCTGCGGTAGCCGTAATCGGCGTCATCGTGGCCTTTGCCACCGGACTCTTTGGCGGCGAGCAGGTCCCGGTTCCCGATGTGTTGGGTAAGGACCAGCAGACCGCCGTCGAACTGATTAAGGATGCCGGCCTTGACGTCGGAACCATTGACCAGAGCTACAACGACGACGTCGACGAGGGAAAGGTTGTCGAGCAGACTCCTAACGGTCACACCAAGAAGCCCAAGGGCACCAAGGTGAATCTGGTAATCTCCAAGGGTCCCAAGCCCTCCGAGAAGGTTGATGTCCCGCAGCTCGTTGGTCTGACCAAGGACCAGGCAGAGGCGGCGCTGGCAAGCGTCGGCCTTAAGGGCAATGCCACCGAGGAAGCCAACGAGGCCGAAAAGGGCGAAGTCTTTGAACAGGGCACCGATGCGGGCAAGGAAGTCGAGAAGGGCACGACCATTTCGTACAAAGTCTCGAGTGGACCCGACACCACCTCCGTTCCCGATCTGACCGACATGACCGAGGCTCAGGCACGCAACGCCCTCGATATGGCCGGCTTCGGCGTCGATGTGACCTACCAGGAGAACGATTCCGTCACCGAGGGCACCGTCATTAGCTGGAACCCCAGCGGTAAGCAAAAGCCCGGCGCCACGATTACCGTCGTCATCGCCAAGAAGTCCGGCAAGGCAAACGTTCCGGGCAACCTGTACGGCAAGAGCATCTCCTCCGCCGTCACCGCGCTCAACAACGCCGGATTCTACAACATCGCATTCTGCGATCAGAACGGCAACCCCGTGAGTGGTAACGAAAACGCCACCGTGACGGGCGTCTCCCCCACTGGCAAACAGTCCACCGACAGCACGATCACGCTGACGGTTTCGATTTCTGGCTCTGGCACCGATTCAGGCGACGATTCCGGCACGACCAACTAGTCATCGAGACATTGCCCACAGCGGCTGATGCCGCAAACATATTCGCTCACAGGCGCCCGCTTGCTCCCCCAGCAAGCGGGCGCTTTCTTTATCCGAAGCAGCGAAAACTACGGCATGCCTTTAAACCAGAAGAGCCCGGTACCGCAGCGGTACCGGGCTCGATATTGCTCTGGTGCCCCCGGGCGGATTCGAAAACTCCCCCCGCGGGAAAATCGGTGACGCGGGTGTCGACGGCCCGAATCCGGCCCTTAGACCAGAAGAGCCCGGCACCGTGGTGGTACCGGGCTCGATATTGCTCTGGTGCCCCCGGGCGGATTCGAACCGTCGACACCCGCTTTAGGAGAGCGGTGCTCTATCCCCTGAGCTACGGAGGCATGTTGTACTAGTGTAGCAGATTTGCGCCACTGCCATGCAGCGCATAGCCACTCTTCGAAGTTACGGTAGAGCAGCCCTCCGGAAAGCGTGTCCCACTATCCAGACGAATTCTGGGACGGGCTTTCCGGATGGGGCCTCTCTAGGAAACTACGACCCGAAATTTGAGCTCGAAACGGGATATGGTTTCCCAAATGAGCCTGTTCCGGAAACTGCATCCCAGAATAGGCGCTCAAACTGGGATGATATTTCCCCAGCGAATCCCGCGAAGAGCTACAGGTAGTCATTGGGGACGTTCTTAAATGACTAGTCGTATAAGAACGTCGCAGACGACTAGTTGCCTTTGTGAAAAAGGCCTTTGATAACGGAGGGGATGCTCTTGGCGCCCTTGGCCGTCACATCGATAAAGTCGGGCGAACGCACGAGCTTATCCTCGTCGACGTACTTGCGAACTGCACGAAGCGTCTCTTTGTCGTCGCGCGTCGAAAACGTAAAGTGGCCGTTATCCTTGGTAAAGATAGCAAAACGCGTGATCTTCTTAGTGCCGCGCAAAACCTCGGCGGCAATATAGTCGACCTCGTCCCACGGAATTTGAATAAAATCCTCGGGATTGCGCTCGTTGTAATACTCGAACGCCTTATTGCCCACCATCACGTTACCGTGGCTGGTAAGGCCCATCAGGCAGGTTGCCGGTGTTGCCAGATCGACCGTGCTGTTCTGAGATTGCGCCATGCGCGCCTCGCCCTCCAAATAAAACAATCGGACCGCATCCAGTGTACCCACCGGGTGCGGTCCGTTTCAATGGCTCAAAAGCCCTTGCCTAGCAACTCTCGGTCTTAAGCCGAAGCGTGCTTACATGAAGCCGCAAACGCGACCGATGATACCGACGGCGAAGAGAGCCAGGATGATGACGATCGGGCTGACCTTCTTCTTGAGCAGCTTGCAGACGAACAGCGTCAGGCACACGGCAGCAAGGCCGGGGATGAGCTGATCGAGGTTAGCCTGAAGCGTGGTGACCTTCACCTGATCAAGGGCGGTAGCACCGACGGAGTTGTACATCGTCAGCGCTTCCTTGATGCCCTCGGCACCGGAAGGCAGGTTAGCCCAGTCAATGAAGGCGCCGGCAGACTGCGTGACCTTGGAGACGACCGGGGTGAAGGAGATGGACACCCAACGCTCGACCAGGGCGCCGATGATGAACATACCCAGGATGGAAGCACCCTCGGTGACCTTGCCCATCAGACCGCCGGAGAGGTCCTTGGCGATGGAGGAGCCGACCTTATAGCCAAACTCCTGCGTGTACCACAGGAAGGCGTAACGGATGATGTTCCACGCGAAGAAGAACAGCAGCGGACCGGCGATGCTGCCGGACAGGGCCAGGGAAGCGCCCAGAGCGCCCAGGATCGGGCGAAGGGTGAACCAGAAGGCGGGGTCGCCGACGCCGGCGAGCGGGCCCATCATACCGACCTTGACGCCCTGAATGGCGACGTCATCGATCGGCGCACCGTTGGCGCGCTCCTCCTCGAGAGCGAGGGTAACGCCAATGACGGGGGCGGAAACATAGGGATGGGTGTTATAGAACTCCAGGTGGCGCTTAAGCGCGGAAATCTGGTCGTCCTTGCTGGTGTAGAGCTTCTTGATCGCAGGGATCATTGCGAAGCACCAGCCGCCATTCTGCATACGCTCGTAGTTCCACGAGCCCTGAAGGAACTGATGACGGAAGCAAACCTTCTTGCGGTCAGCCTTGGTGAGCTGAATCTTGTTCTCTGCCATATGTATCACTCCCCTCCTACTCGTAATCGTTCAGAATGTCGCCGAGCGGGTCACCGGAGCCACCGCCCATGCCGCCACCCTGCTTGGCCAGATCCTTGAGGCCAAGGTAGATGAGGGCAAGGGAGATGCCGATGAGGCCAAGAGCGATCAGCGTGAGCTGAGGGATGGCAGCAAGGACAAAGCCGAGGATGAAGAACGGCCAGGTCTCCTTGGTGGCCATCATGTTGATGACCATGGCGTAACCGACGGAGGCGACCATGCCGCCGCCGACAGCCATGCCGCCGGACAGCCAGTCGGGCATAGCGTTAAGCGCGTTGGTAACCGCCTCGGCCGGGATGATGCACAGAAGTACTGCCGGGATGGCGATACGAAGGCCCTGCATGAGGATGGCGGCGTACTGCCAGCGCTCGATGCCGGAGAAGTCGCCCTTCTCGGCGCAACCGTCCATGGCGTGAGCGATAGCGGTAGCCAGGGTACGGCAGATCATGGTCAGGAACAGACCAGCGACCGACAGCGGGACTGCGACGGCGATGGCGGCGGTAACGGCCTTGGCCGAATCGGTAGCGCCACCGTTGAGGGCGAGCACCATGATGATCGAAGAAGCGACCGAGGCCAGAGCGGCGTCAGGTGCGACGGCGGCGCCGACGTTAGCCCAGCCAAGGGCCATCATCTGGAGCGAACCGCCCAGGAGGATGCCCTCCTGAAGGTGACCGGTTACGAGACCGATAAGCGTGCATGCCACGAGCGGCTGATGGAACTGGAACTCATCCAGAATGCCTTCCATACCGGCAAGCAACGCGACAATCGCAACAAGCAGAATAGTGATTGCAGACATGTATCGGACCCTCCTTTACTATGCTTGAGCGGCCAGTTCGGCCTTAGCTTTCTTCAACATGGCGTCGAGATCCTCGGAGGAATCCGAAGGAACCTTGCGGACCTCGAACTTGACGCCCTTGGCCTTGAGGGCCTCGAGAGTCTTGACGTCGTCATCGCCCATAGCGACGGCGTTGGTGACGACGACCTTGCCCTTGGAGTGAGCCATGGAACCGATGTTGACTTCCTTGATGTCGACGCCGGCCTCGATAGCCTTGAGCAGATCCTGCGGGTTCTCAAAGAGCAGCATGGCCTTGGTGTCACCAAAGCGCGTGTCCTTGACAACCTCGGCCATCTTCTTGATGGGCACGACGTTGGCATGGACTCCCGGAGGGGCAGCCTGCTCGATCATGGTCTTGCGGAGCTCGTCGTGAGCAACGCCGTCGGAAACCACGATGATGCGGTTGGGGTTGATCTGCTTGGTCCACGTGGTGGCCACCTGACCATGCAGCAGACGGGTGTCGATACGGACGTGGGCGATCTTGATGTGCCCATCGCCGATGACCGTTCCCGGAGGGATGGCGCCTGCAGGAGCAGCGGCGGCCGTGGCCGGCTTCTTCTCCTCGGGCTCCAGAGACTCGGGCTTGACGCGCACGCCAGCCTTAGCCTCAGTCACGAGATGTTTTGCGATCGCATGTGCAGTGTTCTTTGCGTCAAAGCGCTGCGAATATGCCTCGATGAGCATAGGCAGGTTGACACCGGTGACGATAGCCCAGGAATCGTGGCCCTCGATGAGACCGCTGATCTGGTTGAACGGCGTGCCGCCCCACAGATCAACGAGGAAGAGCACCTGCTCCTGGTCCTCGAAGGAAGCGATTGCTTCCTCGACCTTGGCACGGAAGTCGTCGGGGCCCATGCTCGGCTCGAGCGAGACCACGGCCACAGACGGCTGATCGCCAAAGACCATCGAGCCCGTCTGCTTGATTCCGGCTGCCAAGTCCCCGTGGCTAGCAAGAACAATACTTACCATCACATAACCTCCTCTTTGTCTACGTATTTCCTACACGACATGAAAGGAGTATACCTGTTCGTCCTGTAAAATTATAGAGAAAAATGCGAATGATTGGATAATTTGTTTAAACGTCTAGGTTTGTTACAAGTTGATTACGTTACTGCTTTTTGACGGATTACACGCCAAGGCGTCACTTATCAAGCCATTCATTTTACAGATACAAGCAGGCTGGTCATTAATATCGATTTTAGGCAAGCGCGAATGCGCTTGTACTGCAGTTATTTTGTTTAAACAGACATAACTTGACTATTAGCGTGACTTATGCACTAACGTAAGTAGTCATTGGGGACGTTCTTAAACGACTAGTCAAACAAGAACGTCCCCAACGACTAGGGGCTAGACGATGTGGAGGGGGTTGGCAGCGTCGACGGCATCGGGGGCGTCGGAGAGGCCGTCGGGAGCAGCATCTGGCGGGTCCTCGTCGGGGGTCTCAATCTGCTTGATCATGACCTCCTGGCCCTGCAGCAGGTATGTCTCGCCGCTACCGCAATGGGGGCAGATCTTGCCATGCTCGACCGTCGCATAGTCGCGGCCGCACGCCTCGCAATGCGTCACGGCCTCGACAGGCTCCACGATAAGCTCCGCGCCCTCGGTGATAGGCTTTTTATCTGCCGCCCAGCGCCAAGCGTCGAGCAGCAAGTCGGGAACGACGCCCGAGACCTCGCCCAGCAGCAGCGTGACGCTCGAAACGCGACTCACGCCATTGGCGCGCGCCACGTTCTCGACATCGCGAATAATGTGATAGACGATTCCCAATTCATGCAAGGTAGAAACCTTTCAGCAACGGTTGATGCGATGTCAGCCAAACGTCAGCGAGCGGCGATCCAGGTGCCCCAGGTTGCCCCGAAACAAGGCGTCCGCTGGGCTTTTGCCCGCGGCGCCGCAGTTGAGGGGCAAGATGGGGTATCTGGGCGCCGCGCAGCGTCGGCAGTGCCGCCGTTCGTTAGAACGGCGGAACCTCATTACTTCTTCCCGAATTTGATCTTAATGGCACGCTTGAGCGCGTACTTGCCCAAGCTGGGGAGCTTTTGCTCGTATTTGACCATCGTGGAGCACTCGGGGCGGTCGCGATCCAGGTGGATGGCATCGAACGCGCACTTGGTAGTGCACAGACCGCAGCCGATGCACTTGTTGGGGTCGACGATCGAGGCACCGCAACCCAGGCAGCGAGCGGTCTCGGCGCGTACCTGCTCCTCGGTAAAGGTCTCGACGTACTCGCTAAACGGCGCGGCCTTCTCGCGCTCGCGGTCGACATGTGCCACCTCGCGGCTCGCGTTGTCATAGCTCTCGATCACGACATCGTCGCGGTCGAGCGCGATGTAGCGGCGCTGGTTGCGGCCGATGGTGAGCGTGGAGCCCGGTTGCACAAAGCGGTGGATGGACACGGCGGCCTCGTGACCGGCAGCGATGGCGTTGATGGCAAAGCTCGGACCGGTGTAGACGTCGCCGCCCACAAAGATGTCGGGCTCGGCGGTCTGGTAGGTCTGAGGATCGGCAAGGGCACCCTGGCCACGGCCAAGCTCCACCTTGGAGCCAGCCAGCAGGTCGCCCCACACGATGGACTGACCGATCGACATGACCACGCGGTCGGCGTCGACACGACGCAGGTCGTTCTCGTCGTACTCGGGCGCAAAACGGCCCTCGTCGTCAAAGACACGCGTGCAGCGCTTGAAGGTGATACCGCACACACGACCGGCCTCGTCCAGATGGACCTCCTTGGGGCCCCAGCCGCAGCTGATGTGGGCGCCGTCCTCAACGGCCTCGCGACGCTCCTCCTCGCTGGCGGGCATCTGGGCCTCGCTCTCCAGGCAGAATATCTCAACGTGCTCGGAACCCAGACGGCAGGCGTTGCGCGCGACGTCGATAGCCACGTTGCCGCCGCCCACCACGATGGTGCGGCCGGACAGCGCGTCGATCTTGCCACTGTTGACCTTGCGCAAAAAGTCGACGGCCACGGTCACGTCCTCGGCATCCTCGCCCGGAATACCGGCGAGGCGGCCGCCCTGGCAGCCAATGGCAACATAAAAGGCCTTAAAGCCCTGCTCGCGCAGCTCGTCGAGCGTCACATCGCGACCGACCTCCACGCCATAGCGGAACTCGGCGCCCATCAGGCGAATGACCTCGACCTCGGCCTCGATAACATCCTTCTGCAGCTTAAAGCTGGGAATGCCATAGGTGAGCATGCCGCCCGGGCGCTCGTTCTTCTCGAACACGACGGGCTTGTAGCCCTTCTCGGCCAGGTAGAAAGCGCAGGACAGGCCGGCCGGACCGGCACCGATGATGGCGATCTTCTGGTCGAAGCCGCCGGCGCGCGTCGGGGTCACCACAGGTGGGACATAGCGGGTCGCGGCATCCAGATCGCGCTGGGCGATAAACTTCTTGACCTCGTCGATGGCCACGGCCTCGTCCACGCGACCGCGGGTGCAGGCATCCTCGCAGCGGCGATTGCACACACGGCCACAGATAGCGGGCAGCGGGTTCTCGCGCTTGATGAGCGCTAGCGCCTCGTCATAGCGGCCCTGCGCCGCGAGCTTCAGATAGCCCTGAACGGCAATGTGCGCGGGGCAGGCCGTCTTGCAGGGCGCGGTGCCGGAATCGTGTGTCTCGATGCGGTTGTCGTTGCGGTAGTTGGGCGACCACTTGGTGTGGTCCCACTTGGTGGCATCGGGCAGCTCCTGGCGCGGATACTCGGGCACCTGTCCGCCGGCCTTTTTGCTGCAGAGCTTCTGGCCGAGCTTGACGGCACCAGCCGGGCACACCTCAACGCAGCGACCGCAGGCTACGCACTTGTCCTTCTCGACCTTGGCGACATAGGCCGAGCGCGACAGGTTGGGCGTGTTGAACAGCTGCGAGGTGCGCAGGGCGTAGCACACGTTGACGTTGCAGTTGCAGATGGCGAAGATCTTGTTCTCGCCGTCGATATTGGTGATCTGGTGCACAAAGCCGTTGTCCTCGGCCTGGCGCAAGATGTCATAGACCTCCTCACGCGTCACATAATGGCCGCGGTCGGTCTCAACCACATAGTCGGCCATATCGCCCACGGCAATGCACCAGTCGGCGGGGTCGTCGGCGCAGCCCTCGCCCATCACACGACGGCTCGCGCGGCAGCTGCAGGTGCTGGCGGCATATTTGCCATCGTATTTGTCGAGCCAATGCTCGATATGCTCGATCGGCACCGAGGTGCTCGAAGCATCGATAGCCTTCTCGACCGGAATGACGTGCATGCCAATGCCAGCGCCTCCGGGCGGCACCATCGGCGTGGCTTTGGACAGCGGCCCCTTGGACGCCTGCTCAAAGAACTTGGCATAGACCGGATGCTCCTCGAGCTGGCCCACGCGCATGTTGAGGAACTCGGCGGAACCCGGCACCAGCATGGGCAGTACCCACTGCTTGGCGCGCTCGGGATTTTCCCAGTTGTACTCGAGCAGACCCGTGTAGCTCATGTCGTCGAGCATCTTCTCGATCTGGGCCTCGGGCATGCCGGTGAGCTTGACCATCTCGGGCAGTGTATAGGGACGGCGCATCTTCATCTTGCAGAGCACTTCGGCCTGCTCGTCGGTTGCGGCCTCGGCAAACGACCAGTACTCGTAGCCCAGCAGCTCGTCGCGATGCAGCAGACGGTTGGTGCAATGCTCGCACAGCTTGACAATGGCCTCGCGCGGATGCTCCGGCAGCGGCGGCACGAACTCCGAACCGATGTCGGGCTCGGTGTAGCTAATTCCCGGTCCGTTGAGAATCATGGTTGTCCCTTCTCTTGCCGCAGCCCGACGAGGCCGCAGCGCCCCTCTTTTTTGCAGGCCGGGCATGCCCCCATGCCGTTCACCCGCCATTGTTGACATTATGTCAAAAATAGTATTGACGAACCGTCAACAATATTCAAGACTATTAGGCGAACGGTCGGGCCCAAACGGATGAAAGGCGGCAAGCGCATGAGCGATAACGCAGCGAGCACCCCTGTGGCCGACGCCGTCCCCACGCCCGACAGCGCGGCAAAGCGCCTGACAGGTGACGAGCGCCGTCGCGAGATTCTCGCCGCCGTGCGCGCCGTGAGCTCCGAGCTGGGCGTGTCCCATCTATCCGTCTCGGCCGTGACCAAGCGAGCCGGCTGCACGCGCTCGCTGTTCTACCACTACTTCGTCGACATGGACGCCGCCGTCACCGCCGTCATGGACGAGGCAATCGACGGTTTTATCTCCGAGCTCGAGCAGTGGAATGCCAGCCGCATCGTCGGTGATATCGAGGGCGCACTCGACACCGTCGCCCCGCTCTTTAAGCGCCTGGTTGTGAGCGGCCACGAGCTGCCGAGCACGCTCATCTCGAGCAGCGGCGCGCTCTACGGCGGCTTTCTGCACAACGTGGTCCAGCGCGTGGCGCAATACATCTGCGACACCACCGTGGTGGACTTTGTCGCCCATCATGACCTGCGCATCGACCATGTCTACGAGACGTTTTACACCCTCATCATGGGGCTGTTGATGTACATCCGCACGCACCCCGATGTGCCCGACGAGACGGTTAAGGAGATTATCGCCTCGACACTCCACATCGAGGGCTACACCGCCAAGTATTCCGAGCGCAAGCCCAGGAACTGATGACATTTGGCCAAACTGCCCGCGACGGAAGAGGGGCCGCGGGCGTATGAAAGGAGAGCAGCATGCTGTTCGATGTTTGGGGTAGCGATACCCTTATCCACTGGGCCGGCTGGGCGATGGTCTTTATCGGCTTGATCGTACTCAACGAGGTCGGCCGCCGTACCAAGCTCGGCGCGGCCATCATCTTTGGCGTGGCTCCGCTGGCCATGACTATCTACTGCATCGCCATCGCCGTCGGCGTTTCGCAGGGTGCCGAGTGGGCGCTCACCAACCCCACCCATGTATACCAGAACAGCTGGTTCCATTACGCCAAGGTATACGCGGCGCTGGCCGGCTGCTGGGGCTTCATTGCCATTAAGTACCAGTGGGGCAAGATCGGCAAGGCGCATTGGTTCCGCGCATGGCCGTTTGTGATCGTCGCCATCAACATCTTGATCGCCGTCGTGTCCGACTTTGAGAGCGCCTATCACTTCTTTGTCCTGGGCGAGTCCACCTGGGTCACCTCCGAAGGTGCTACGCAGCTGGCCGGCTGGAACAACGTGTTCAACGGCATCGCGGGCATCATCAACATCTTCTGCATGACCGGTTGGTGGAGCGTCTACGCCTCCGAGGACAAGACCGACATGCTGTGGCCCGACATGACCTGGGTCTACATCATCGCCTACGATATCTGGAACTTCTGCTACACCTACAACTGCCTGCCCACCCACTCCTGGTTCTGCGGCTTTGCGCTGCTGCTGGCGCCCACCGTCGCCGCCTTTATCTGGAACAAGGGCGGCTGGATCCAGAACCGCGCCTTTACGCTGGCCATTTGGTGCATGTTTGCCCAGGTGTTCCCCTACTTCCAGGAGGAGTCCATCTTTGTGACGCACTCCACGCTCGACCCCGGCGCCGCCACCGCGGTCTCGATCGTCGCGCTGGTCGCCAACATCGCCGCGATCATCTACGTCGCCTACCGTGCCAAGAAGCTCGGCCGCAACCCCTACAAGCAGGATGTCTTTGAGGGCACCAGCGATTGGGAGAAGGCCACTGCCCGTCGCGCCAAGGTTGATTACGCGCACGCCGAGTAACGCGCCTGACGCAAACATCGCTTGAGCACGAAGCGGCATAGCCGGCTCCGCGCAACTCAACGCACTGCAGAGCCCCCGAAACGTGATTCGTTCGCGTTCCGGGGGCCTTTTGCTGCCGCGAGGATGCGGCTGAACGATACGCTCGGGTTAAATCGGATCTTATATTTCGCATGCGCTTTATATGGCTCCATTTTTGGGTACAGTGTTGAGCCGATATTGCATTGGGGGATATATGAGCGATGAGACACGTGGCCGCGAGGATGCGGCCCAGGATGCGGAAGCATGTGCCGAGGCCCTGGAGAGCCTTGACCGGATTGCGCTAGACGAGCTCTCGTTGAGCGATTTGGCCGTCGACGCGCAGGACGAGGTGCGCGAAGGCACTGAGGACGAAGGCAGCGACGCCAAAGACGCTTCTGACGAGGCCGAAGCCGAAGAGGACGATAGCAAGGACGACGTCCAGTCGGAATCCGCCTCGGGAGAAGAGACCGCCCTGCTTGGCAGCTTGCCTGCCGATGACTCGCTCACCCGCGAGCTTCCTGGCCTGGGTTCTGCGCCGGCCGTCGACGAGACCATCGCCATGGGCGATATTCCCCTGCCGTCCGTTCCCTCGGCACGCGAAGCCGAGGCTCGCCATCACAAGATGTCGCCCAAGCGACGCAATTTGATGGTTGCCGGCGTCGTTGCCGCCGCGCTCGTTGCCGGCGGCGCGGGCTATGCCGCTTGGAACGGATACCAACAAGAACAGGCCGCCGTCGCTGCCGTCAACGCCCACACCATGATGTCGGTGCAGATTGGCGTACATGCCGCAGGGCTCGACTGTTCCACCGGCTCCAAGATTCCCGTGCAGGTGAGCGGGCAAGACTCTGACGGCTCCTCCGTGAGCGAGACGCTCTATGTTGATGAGCACGGTCGCGGTATTAAGCTGCTGCCTGGCGACTATACGCTCTCCATCGCTGGGTCCCCCATCGCAGCTGACGGTACCATTTACACCGTGCCGACCACCAAGGCGCAGGTTAGCGTAAAGAGCGACGGGCAGGACCTGAGCGCTCAGGCATCCTTTAAGCTTAAGGTACCTTCGGCAGACACGGTGACCGACGACCAGATCGATGCCGCGGCCAAGTACGCCGAGGAGGGCGGCGCGAGCTCTGCCGCGGTCGCAAAGGTGCTCCAGCAGGCGGCAACCGCGCGCCGTGACGCCGCCGTCAATGCCATGAGTTCCCGCGAGGCGCAGGCGGCCCGCGACGCCGATGCTCGGCATAAGGCAACGAACCTGTATCAGCTCGATATTCCCGTTGAGTGGTACGGCAAAGTCGCGACTTGGCAAAACGGCAATACGCTGTGCATCTATCTTGCCAGCGACAGCAATACGCCGATCGCGACGCTTGTCGCAGTGCGCGACGGCGAGAGCTTTACGCCCGATAAGGGTGATACGGTTTTAGGTGCGGCAAGCCTTGGCAACGGCTACACGGTCTACGCCAGCGGCCCCGTCTATCCGTATGTGGTGCCCCAGACCATCAACGGGCGCACGCAAGACCCCGTGTCGACCTACCCCATGGACACGGCCATCGATCTTGTCGAGCTTACAACCGGCAACCGCTATACCTATAGCCAGATCAAGAACGTACTGGTCGGCAAAGACGGCAAGGCCGACGCTGCCACCAAACTCGAGACCGACTACCTCGCTCAGATTCTGATGCCAAGCATCAAGGCCCAAGACTAGCCGGCCGCAGCGAGGGTAGCTAATTTGGGACGGGGCTTTTTAGCTGCCCCGACCGTTAATCGACTAAACCGGCACATTACCAGCCGGGGCAGCTAAAAAAGCCCCGTCCCAAATTAGCTACCCTGCAGGAGTTAGCGCCACGGATCGGCTTCGAACATCGGCTCGCGCTCGGGGCGGCGATCGCTGTAGGGATCGTAGCCGTCGTCGTCCTCGTTCTCGGCACGGATGTAGGGGTCGCGCGGCTTGGGTGCCGGCTTGGGCGAAGGCTTGGGTGCGGCGGGCGCTGGCTCAGGCGCCGGTGCGTTCGTCTCGTTCTCGTCTTTCATCTGCATAGCTCCTTGCCATGTACTCATGTTCAACACTATCGATTGTCGCACGAAAAAGGGCGGCGGACCCAATTGGATCCTCCGCCCTTGGCGTTTGGCTCAAAAGGTAGATTTTAAGGCATGGCCCAACAATCTACTCGGCGTCGGGCACCTCGTAGGTGGCAGACGGCGTGTTGTCGCACACGACGGTAAAGGCACCGTCCTTGTCGACGTCAACCGTCACCTGATCGCCCTCACGCACCGTACCGTCGATGATAGCGGCGGCGATGGCGTCCACAACCTCGCGCTGCACCAGACGCTTGAGCGGACGGGCGCCAAAGACCGGGTCCAGACCGCCCACGGCGAGCATCTGCTTGGCCGCCGGGGTGATGGCAAGCGTCATGCGCTCCTTGGCCAGACGTGCGCGGACGTCGGCGAGCTGAATATCGACGATCTTTTCGATCTGCGCCATGCCGAGCGGATGGAACACCACGATATCGTCGATACGGTTGAGGAACTCGGGACGGAAAGTCTGAGCCATGGCCGCGTCAACCTGATGGCGCATCTCCTCCTCGTCCTTGCCCGAAAGATCGGCGATAGCCTTGGAGCCCACGTTGGACGTCATGATGATGATCGTGTTCTTGAAGGACACCTGACGACCCTGACCATCGGTCAGACGACCGTCGTCGAGCACCTGCAGCAGCACGTTGAAGACATCCGGGTGAGCCTTCTCCATCTCGTCGAGCAAGATCACGGAGTACGGGCGACGGCGCACGGCCTCGGTGAGCTGTCCACCCTCGTCGTAGCCCACGTATCCCGGGGGCGCACCGATCAGACGCTGAACGCTGAACTTCTCCATGTACTCGGACATGTCGATACGCACGAGTGCGCGCTCGTCATCGAACAGGCACTCGGCCAGCGCCTTGGCGAGTTCGGTCTTGCCCACACCGGTGGGGCCCAGGAAGAAGAAGCTGCCGATGGGCTTGTCCGGATCGGAGAGGCCCGCACGGCTACGGCGCACGGCCGCGGCGACGGCGGAGACGGCCTCATCCTGGCCGATGACGCGCTTATGCAGCTCGCCTTCCAAGCCCTTCAGCTTGTCGAGCTCACCCTGCATCATCTTGGAGACGGGCACACCGGTCCAGGCGCTCACGACCTCGGCGATCTCATCGGAGGTCACCTGCTCGTTGAGGCCTTCACCGTCCTGCTGCTTTTGTGCCTCGAGCGCGGCCTCGGAATCCTGAATCTGCTGCTGCAGACCCGGAATCACGGAGTAACGCAGCTCGGACGCACGGCCCAAGTCTCCGTTGCGCGTCGCACGCTCCTCTTCGCTCTTGGCCTCATCGAGCTGGCCCTTGAGCTCCTGCACATGGTCGATGGCGTTCTTTTGGTTGAGCCAACCGGCCTTTTGCACGTTGAGCTTTTCCTGGACCTCGGCGATTTCCTGGCGCAGGGTCTCCAGACGCTCCTTGGAGGCGTCGTCGGTCTCCTTCATGAGCGCCTGTTCCTCGATCTGCAGCTGGGTGAGCTGACGCGTGGTGGCGTCGATCTCGACCGGCATGCTGTCGAGCTCCATGCGCAGGCGGCTTGCGGCCTCATCGACCAGGTCGATGGCCTTGTCGGGCAGGAAGCGGTCGGCGATGTAACGATCGGAGAGGTCGGCGGCGGCCACGAGCGCGCTATCGGTAATGTGCACGCCGTGGAAGATCTCGTACTTCTCCTTGAGGCCACGCAGAATCGAGATGGTGTCCTCGACGGTAGGCTCGGAGACCATCACAGTCTGGAAACGACGGGCGAGCGCCGCGTCCTTCTCGATGTACTTGCGGTATTCGTCGAGCGTGGTCGCGCCGATCGCGTGCAGGTCGCCGCGGGCGAGCGCAGGCTTGAGGATGTTGCCGGCGTCCATGGAGCCCTCGGTGGCACCCGCGCCCACAATGGTGTGGAGCTCATCGATGAACAGGATGACCTTGCCTTCGGACTTTTGCACTTCCTTGAGCACGGCCTTCAAGCGGTCCTCGAACTCGCCGCGGTACTTGGCACCGGCGACCAGCGCGCTCATGTCGAGCTCGATGAGGTCGCGGTCGCGCAGCGTGCTCGGCACGTCGCCGGCCACGATACGCTGGGCGATGCCCTCGACGATGGCCGTTTTACCGACACCCGGCTCACCGATGAGCACAGGGTTGTTCTTGGTGCGACGGGACAGGACCTGGATAGTACGACGGATCTCGTCGGTACGGCCGATAACCGGATCGAGCTTGCCGGCACGGGCCAGGTCGCAGATGTTGCGGCCGTACTGCTCCAGTGCCTCAAACTGGGTCTTGTCCTCGGCGGACGTCACGCGGTCATCGCCACGCAGCTCCTCGTAGACCTGCTCGATACGTTCCTTGGTAACGCCGGCGTCGCGCAGCACGCGGCCCGCCTCACCTTTGTCCTCGGCAAGCGCCATCAGCAGATGCTCGGTCACTACAAAGCTGTCGCCCATCTTGGTGGCCTTTTTCTCGGCCTTCTCGATGACGCGGACGAGCTCGTTGGACAGGCCCATCTGCTGGCCCTCGCCCGAAACCTTGGGTGCGCGGTCGATGGCATCTTGCGTGGAGTGTGCAAGCTGGGCTGGGTCGGCGCCGATGCGCTCGATAATCACGGAGATATTGCGCTCGCCGGCACCGAGCAGGGCGGACAGCAGGTGAATCGGCTCCACCGCGCCGGCCTGTGCGTCGGCAGCCGTGCTCATGGCGGTCTGCAGCGCCTCGCGCGACGTCATTGCTAGCTTATCGATTCTCATGGAATCACCTCTCTTGGGGCGGCCGCCCTACGGGGCGGCTTCACGTTGTCCGAGAAGTATTGTTGCCAGCTTTGTACGATCTTATACACAAATCTAAGTCTCTATATATAAGATTTTCTGAGTGATTGATGGATAGGGAGCAGGCACGCTCACCCGCTGCGGTCTCGTCCCCTTACTATCTCAATCTGTAACATCTAGCGGCTGTTTATGGCTCCAGATGTTACAAATCAAGATGAAATGACCAGCGGCAACCGTTTGTCTCAATCTGTAACATCTACTCGGCAAATAGAGCTCTATCTGTTACAAATCGAGACGAACAGAAGACACCCGAATCGAAAATCTAAATCTGTAACACCAGGCCCACTTTTAGCGGCCAAGATGTTACAGGTCGAGACAAACGGGACCATCACAAAGGTGCCTGCCCCCTTTGTGGCGGTTCTCGACAAAAAGAAACCGCCCCAATAAAAAGAGGCGGCATCAAGCAAGTCTATTTATTAGCGTCCCTCAAGACCCAACGAGAACGCAGAAATGTAGCCCGGGGCTTATCCTTTCCCGAACGCGACCCTCGCGAAGCGCGTGAGCGGGCGGGAAAGGATAAGCCCCGGGCGGACAATTAAGTGCGTTACTCGACAGCGGCCTTGAACTTGTTGTAGTTGATCAGGCAGCCGGCCTTGACGATGGCACGCTCCTCAGCCGTCATATCGGCAATGTAGAGCTCAATCTGCTCGACCGCACCATCGGCGCGCACCACGTAGGCGGCGATGTCCTTTAGGTCGCCGTCGAGCGCAGCGCGGATACCCGGCACAAAGACGTAGTCGCCCACCTCAAAGTTGGGCTCGGCCTCCATCTGGAAGGGCACCATGCCCCAGTTCATCACGTTGGAGCGATAGCGCTTGGTGGCGTACTCGTGGACGATGTTGGCCAGACCGCCAATCACGCGCTGGCAGCTCGCGGCCTGCTCGCGGGCAGAACCGTCACCGGGCTTCTTGGCATAGAGCATGGAGCCGTACTCGGTCGCCTTGGCATCTGCCGCGACGCCGGCGCCGGCCAGCGCCTCAAACACACCGGCAAGCTCGGCATCGAGTGCCGCCAGGTCGCCCGCCGCCTCGCCGGCAACGCGGCGCTTCTCCACGGCGTCGACCTCCTTGGAACGACCCACGTAGGCCGGATCGCGGCGGCTGAGCGTAAACTCTGCCAGGCCCAGAGGGTTGGAGCGGAAGGAGCTCGTCTCGCCCGAGGGAATGAGCTCGTCGGTCGTGGTGACCGGGTCCATGATCTTGGAGCACACCTTGAGCAGGATATCGTCGCCGAGAGGTTCCATCGCGGGCCACGGCTTGATGTTGGGGCCTTCGACCAGCTCGTCGGCAGGCTCTGCCTTGCCAAAGCCCCAGTACACGCGCTTTTTATACGGCGCGTCGTCAAAGGTGTACTCGCAGGCCTCGTCCCAAGTCTCCTCGGGCAGGTCGGTCGCCGGCGTCAGGACGCCTCCGTTGGCGGCCGTCGCCGCAATGGAGCGAGCGTCCATTAGGGCCACGGCGCTCAGCTGACCATTGCCCGGCTTGGAACCCTCGCGGTTGGGGAAGTTGCGCGTGGTGTGGCGGATGGACAGGCCGTTGTTGGCAGGCGTGTCGCCGGCGCCAAAGCACGGACCGCAGAACGCCGTGCGCACGATCGCGCCGGCCTCCATAAGGTCGTAGATATAGCCACGGCGCGTAAGTTCGAGCGCCACGGGCTGGCTCGTGGGATAGACCGACAGCGAGAACTCGCCGCAGCCGGTGTTGGCGCCCTTGAGCACGCGGGCAGCCTGGACCACGGAGTCGTAGTTGCCGCCCGAGCAGCCGGCGATAACGCCCTGTTGCACGTGAAGCTTGCCGTCGACGATCTTGTCGAGCAGGCTAAAGTGCGTCTTGCCCTCGCCGATCTTGGCGGCCTCGAGCTCCACCTCATGCAGGATGTCCTCGAGGTTCTCGTTGAGCTCCTCGATCTCAAAGCCGTTGGAAGGATGGAATGGCAGCGCGATCATGGGCTTGATGCTCGACAGATCGACCTCGACGCAACCGTCGTAGTAGGCGACATCGGCGGGCTTGAGCTCGCGGTAGTCGTCGCCGCGACCGTGCATGGCCAAAAACGCGTGCGTGTCCTCGTCGGTGGCCCAGATGCTCGACAGGCAGGTGGTCTCGGTGGTCATGACGTCGACGCCGTTGCGGTAATCGGTCGTCATGCTCGCGATGCCGGGGCCCACAAACTCCATGACCTTGTTCTTGACATAGCCCTTGGCAAAAACGGCACGGATGATGGCGAGCGCCACGTCGTGCGGGCCGACGCCGGGACGCGGGGCGCCCGTGAGGTAGATAGCGACGACGCCGGGATAGGCAACGTCGTAGGTGTCGCGCAGCAACTGCTTTGCCAGCTCGCCGCCGCCCTCGCCCACGGCCATGGTGCCCAGGGCGCCATAGCGGGTGTGCGAGTCGGAGCCCAGGATCATCTTGCCGCAACCGGCGAAGTTCTCGCGCATAAAGGAGTGGATGACGGCGATGTGCGGCGGAACGAAGATGCCGCCGTACTTTTTGGCCGCGGAAAGGCCAAAGACGTGGTCGTCCTCGTTGATGGTGCCGCCCACGGCGCACAGCGAGTTATGGCAGTTAGTGAGCACGTAGGGCAGCGGGAACTGCTCCATGCCCGAGGCGCGCGCCGTCTGGATGATGCCGACAAAGGTGATGTCGTGGCTCGCCATGGCATCGAAGCGAATCTTGAGCGCCTCGGGGTCGCCGGACGTATTGTGTGCCTGGAGGATCGAATACGCGATGGTGCCGCGCTTGGCATCCTCGGGCGTCTGCGTAATACCGCGCTCGGCAGCCTCGGCCGCAGGCACAACCTCGCTGCCGCCGCGCAGGTAGATGCCGTCCTCGTACAGCTTGACCATACTGTCTCCCACTCTGCCCAAAAAATTTGGGCGCATAGCATGCATTCGTTCAATATCGTGCCATAGAACGGTTGCGAATGGGTTACGAATCTGCACGTTCACTTTATCTCGGTAAAGTACAGGACGAGCCCGATGTGGGTCAGCAGATTTGGTGCAAGAGCGTCCCTTTCGACTAGTCATTTAAGAACGTCCCCAATGACTACCCATAACAACGCCGATGTTTTGGCAACGACAGCGAGCGGGCCCCAATGACTACCAACGACTACTGCATCCGGAGCAAGGCAACGCCGCAGGTAGAGGACGGACAGCGAGCAGGCCGTATTTCCAAAGTGAGGAACGTCCCCAAGTGCCGCATCCGGACCATGGCAACGCCGCAGGTAGAGGACGGACAGCGAGCGACGTCCAGAGCGAACAAGTTGGCATGAAAAAGGCAAGGCATAGACCTTCTGGTCATGCCTTGCCTTTTGAATGACAAATTGTCGCTCTGGGCGGCGCGCAGCGTCGACCGGTCCGCCGTTCGTTAGAACGGCGGAACCTAGAGATCCCCGCCGGCTCCCAGTAGCTTGCGCATGACCTGTTCGGGATTAACCGAGCCATCGCGCGGGGCCAGGGAGGTGATCTTCTTCTGCATCTTGTACTCGTGGAGCTCGTCCTCGAGCTGGCGCATGCGGGCGCGGAGCTTTTCGTTCTCGCGCTCGCGCTCCTCGGCACGCTCCTTCATATCGAGGATGCGCACCACGCCGGCAAGGTTGATGCCCTCGTCGGTCAGCTGGTTGATGAGCTCCAGGCGCTCGATATCGGCACGCGAATACAGGCGCGTGTTGCCGCCCGAGCGCTGGGGGTTCACCAGACCCTTGGACTCGTAGACGCGCAGAGTCTGCGGATGCATGCCGGTCAGCTCGGCCGCCACGCTGATCATGTACAGCGGTTTGTTCCTATTGTCCTCGGCCATGCTACCTGACCCCTTTCCGTCTCGTTATCGTCCATCATAAGCCCGCGGGCGTGGGCGTGCACCGCTGCCGCCCTAGAACGTCGCCTTGTAACGGTTAACCTTCTCGCGGTAGTCGCGCGTGTCGGCCTCGCGCAGCTTGGTAATGGCATCGCGCTCGTCATCGGATAGGTTCGTGGGAACCTGTACCTTGATCTCGACGAGCAGCGCACCCGTACGGCCACGGTGCTTAACGTCGGGCGCCCCCATCTCCTTAAAGCGGAACTTCTTGCCCGTCTGGGTACCCGCAGGCACTTTCAAACGGACCGTCGCACCGCCGGGCGTGGGCACGTCCACCGTGCAGCCGAGCGCCGCCTCGTAGACCGAGACCGGTACCTCCATGGTCACGTCGGCGCCTTTGCGCTTAAACAGCGGGTGCTCCTCCACATGCGTGGTCACGACCAGGTCGCCGCGCTCGCCACCGGCGACGCCATACTCGCCGCGACGCTTGTAGCGTAGCTTGCCGCCGTCGACCGCGCCCGCGGGCACCGAGACCGTAATGGTCTGCTGCTCGCCTGTCGAGGGAATGCGATAGGTGACCTTGTGCGTCACGCCGCGAAACGCGTCCTCGGCCGTCACATCGACGGTCAGCGACAGGTCGCCGCCCTTGCGAGCGCGGCTGCGACCCGCGCCGGCACCGGCAGCGCCCGCAGCCCCGGCAAAGCCCGAACCCCAATCGCTGCCCCAGGCGCCGTTGCCGCTAAAGATGCTGTCGAAGATGTCGCCCCAGCCGCTGGCACCCGCGCCGGCACCGTAGCCGCCACCATACGCGCCGCCTGCGCCCGGCATGCCGCCAAACATGAGCATCTGGTCGTACTCTTTGCGCTTCTTCTCGTCCGAAAGCGTCTCGTAGGCCTCGCTGATCTCCTTGAACTTGGCCTCGTCGCCGCCAGCGTCGGGGTGATATTTTTGCGCGAGCTTGCGAAACGCGCTCTTGATCTCTTTGTCGGAGGCGCTCTTGGATACGCCCAGGATGTCATAGAAGGTTTTGCCTGCAGCCATCGTAGCTCCTCTCCTGTTTTATCCGTCGCCCAGCGGGCGGCGGCTCATGCTTTCATATGGCACTAGGCCAGAAAGGGCCCCGGGTGTTGCCCCGGGGCCCTTCTCAATTACTCCTCGGTGCTCTCGGCCGTATCGGCCGCAGCATCCTCGGGCGCCGCTTCGGGCTCCGGTGCGGGGCGCTTTTCGCCACCGTAGGTCACCGTCACCATCGCGGAACGCAGGATGCGGTCCGCCATGCGGTAGCCCTTCTGGTACACGTCGTTGACGGTCTCGTCGTACTGCGACGAGTCCTCGACGCGACCCACAGCCTGGTGCTCGAGCGGATCGAACGCCTCGCCCTTGGGGTCGATGGGCTCAACGCCCTCGTGCGCAAACACATCGAGTAGCTTGGCATGCACCGCGTCGACGCCGTCGACGAACTGCTTAAAGTCGTCGGCAAGCTCTTGGCTGCGGGCATGGTCGATCGCGCGCTCGATATCGTCGACCACCGGCAGCAGCGCAGTGACGAGCTTCTCGGTCGCGCGCTCACGCTCGGCGATACGCTCGCTGGCGGTGCGGCGACGGAAGTTCTCCCAGTCGGCCTGCAGACGGGCGGTGCGCTCGGTGGCGTCCTTCGCCTTGTCCTCGGCAGCCTTCTGAGCCTCTGCCGCAGCATCGAGCTCATTGCGCACATCGGCAAGCTCCTTCTGGGCCTGCTCGAACTTGAGCTTAAAGTCGTTGTCGGCGGCTTCCTCACCGGCGCGGATAGCGGCTTCCACCATCTCGTCCTCGGTCATCGTCGCCTCCTTGTTGGAATCCTCTACCTGGTTCTCGACAGCCTCGGCGGCCTCGGCCTCGTTGGCCTCGGTATCGTCGACGGCCTCTACGGGAATCTTCACGTCCTTCTCCTCAGAGTCAACGGGGGCGGCTCCAACGGCAGCCGCCTCCGTGCGAGCTTTACGGGCGGACATGATTACTTGTCCTCGTCGTCCACAACCTCGTAGTCGGCGTCGACGACGTCATCGTCGGCAGGCTGGGCGCCGGCGGCACCGTCGGTCTGCTGCTGAGCGTCGGCGTAGACAACCTGAGCCAGCTCGTAGGCCACGGACTGCAGGGACTCGCCAGCGGCCTTGATGGCCTCGACGTCAGAGCCCTCGAGCGCCTTCTTGGCATCGGCGATAGCGGCCTCGGCCTTGGACTTCACGTCGGCGGAAACCTTGTCGCCCAGCTCGTTGAGGGTCTGCTCGGTGGAGTAGCACAGGCTGTCGGTCTGGTTGCGGACCTCGACCTCTTCCTTCTGCTTCTTGTCCTCCTCGGCATGAGCCTCGGCGTCCTTGACCATACGATCGACTTCTTCGTCGGACAGAGCGGTGGAGCCGGAAATGGTGATCTGCTGCTCCTTGCCGGTGCCCTTGTCCTTAGCGGAGACCTTGACGATGCCGTTGGCGTCGATGTCGAAGGTGACCTCGATCTGCGGCACGCCGCGGCGGGCAGCCGGGATACCGGTCAGCTGGAACTTACCGAGCGACTTGTTGTCGCGGGCAAGCTCGCGCTCGCCCTGGAGCACGTTGATCTCGACGCTGGTCTGGTTGTCGGCAGCGGTGGAGTAGACCTCGGTCTTGGAGGTCGGAATCGTGGTGTTGCGGTCGATCATCTTGGTCATGATGCCGCCCATGGTCTCGACGCCCAGCGACAGCGGGGTAACGTCGAGCAGCAGGATGCCCTCGACGTCGCCGGTGAGCACGCCGCCCTGGACGGCAGCGCCGTCGGCAACGACCTCGTCGGGGTTCACGGACATGTTGGGCTGCTTGCCGGTCATGGTCTTGACGAGCTCCTGGACGGCGGGCATACGGGTGGAGCCGCCGACGAGGATGACCTCGGTCAGATCGGAGAGCTTAAGGTTAGCGTCGCGCAGGGCGTTGGTGACAGGCTGCTTGCAGCGCTCGAGCAGGTCGCGGGTGATCTTCTCGAACTCGGCGCGGGTCAGCGTGTAGTTGAGGTGCAGCGGGCCGGACTGGTTCATGGTGATGAACGGCAGGTTGATAGTGGACTGCTGGGCGGCGGAGAGCTCCTTCTTGGCGTTCTCGGCGGCCTCCTTCAGACGCTGCAGGGCCATGGGGTCCTGACGCAAGTCGACACCGTTCTCCTGCTGGAACTTATCGGCCATCCAGTCGATGACGCGCTGATCCCAGTCGTCGCCGCCCAGGTGGTTGTCGCCCGAGGTGGACAGAACCTCAAACACGCCGTCGGCGAGGTCGAGGATGGAGACGTCGAAGGTACCGCCGCCCAGGTCGAAGACCAGGATGCGCTGGTCGGAGCCCTGCTTGTCCAAGCCATAGGCCAAAGCGGCAGCGGTCGGCTCGTTGACGATACGCTTAACGTTGAGGCCGGCGATCTTACCGGCGTCCTTGGTGGCCTGACGCTGGGCGTCGTTGAAGTAGGCCGGGACGGTGATGACGGCGTCGGTGACGGTCTCGCCCAGATACTTCTCGGCGTCGGCCTTCATCTTTGCGAGCGTCATGGCGCTCACCTGCTCGGCGGTGTATTCCTTGCCCTCGATGTCGACGACGGCACGGCCACCCTGGCCCTCCTTGACCTCATACGGCACGGTCTTGAGCTCGGAGGTGCACTCGGAGTACTTGCGGCCCATGAAGCGCTTGATGGAGAACACGGTGTTCTTGGGGTTGGTGACCGCCTGGTTCTTAGCGGCCTTGCCCACGACGCGGTCGCCGTCGGCACGGAAGCCCACGACAGACGGGGTGGTGCGGTCGCCCTCGGCGTTCACGATGATGGTCGGAGAACCGCCCTCGAGAACGGCCATTGCGGAGTTAGTAGTACCAAGGTCGATACCAAGAATCTTGCCCATTAGAAATTCCCTCTCTCTTGTGCGTTTGCACCGACTCGGCGGTCTGCCAAGCGGTCTTTCGGTTTGTCTTTCAGGATGTAGTGTATCCCCTTATGGACCGGAATATACAAAATCTAAGTCAATTCATATAAGATTTCTTATCACTTAGAGTTTAGGTTCTCGAATGCGCAGGTAGATGTGCTGATTGAGTTCTCGGCAAATCTATCGAAATCTATGTAGAGATGGCTGAGGTTTGGGCCGGGGGTGCCTGGGGCTGCTTTACGGAAAGCTCGTCCCGGTTTGAGCGTGGATTCCGGGTCGTAGTTTCCGTCTGAAGGCTCAACCGGAAACCATATCCCGTTTTGAGAGC
>NZ_JBNPLJ010000020.1:0-42108 GCF_050313415.1 Collinsella sp. SGI.184
CTGGTGTTGCTTTTCAGAACATTCCGCAGGACGGAGGAAGCCCCGCAGCGCGCAGCGCGCAGCGGGGCTTCCGACATGTCCGAGGACGTTCTGAAAAGCAACACCAGGGCAGGCCCGAACGATAACAACCGACTACAGGTCGATGTGCGATTCCTTGATCGGGAACGGCTCGGCGAAGTGGCAGGCGCAGCAGTGGCCCGGAGCAACTTCCCTAAACTCGGGAAGCTTCTCGGAGCAGATGCCCTGCGCGATCGGGCAGCGCGTGTGGAAACGGCAGCCAGTCGGCGGATCCAGCGGTGACGGCGGATCGCCGGCGAGGATGATGCGCTTACGGGACTTTTGGATATCCGGATCGGGAACCGGCACGGCAGACAGCAGCGACTGCGTATACGGGTGGTGAGGCTCACTATAGAGCGTCTTCCAGTCAGAAACCTCGACCACCTTACCCAGATACATAACGGCAACGCGATCGGAGATGTGCTGAACGACGGACAGGTCGTGGGCGATAAACAGATACGCCGTACCAAACTTGTCCTGCAGTTCCTTAAGCAGGTTCAGAACCTGGGCCTGAATGGACACATCCAGAGCGGATACCGGCTCGTCGCAGATAATCAGCTTGGGCTTCAGTGCAAAAGCGCGGGCAATGCCGACACGCTGACGCTGGCCACCCGAGAACTCATGAGGATAGCGGTTGATGTGCTCGGGGTTCAGTCCGACAACGTCGAGAAGCTCGCGGACGCGCTCAATGCGCTCCTCCTTGGTTCCCACGCCGTGAATAGTCATGGGTTCGGAGACGATCTCGCCGATGGTCATGCGAGGATTCAGCGAGGCATAAGGATCCTGGAAGATAAACTGCATCTCGCGACGCATATCCTTGATCTCATGCTTGCTCATTTCGGCAACATCTTTACCCTGGAAGAACACCTTACCGGCGGTCGGCCTGGTCAGGCGCATGATGGTGCGACCCGTAGTGGACTTACCGCAACCAGACTCACCAACCAGACCAAAGGTCTCACCAGGATAAATCTCAAAAGAGATGTCGTTTACAGCAGAGACGACGCGCTTGGAAAAACGCTTGGCGAACATGCCGGACTCTGCGGGGAACTCCTTAGAGAGGTGCTCGACCTTCAGTAGCGGAGTGCGCTCGTTATTGTCTGCCATTTACGCCTCGCCTCCCTTCTTGGAATCCTTACGCGTGCGGGACGTCTCAGGGGCGTTCTTGAGGAACTCGGGGTCACCGGAATAATGGCACGCAGAATAGTGGCCGGACTCGGTGACAAAACGCTCGGGGCGCTGCTTGCGGCACTTATCGGTCGCATAGGGGCAACGAGGCGAGAACACGCAACCCTCGGGCAGGTTCATGAGCGAAGGCGGGTTGCCGTGAATCGGCGTAAGCGGCTTCTTCTCATCGATGGCCTGCTCCGGGATGGAGCGAATCAGGCCCCAGGTATAGGGGTGACGGCTCTCGTAGAAGATTTCCTCAGCAGTACCGAACTCGACGGGACGGCCGGCGTACATAACCATGATCTTGTCGGCCATATCGGCGACAACACCCAGGTCATGGGTAATCATGATGATGGCGTTGCCGTTCTTCTCCTGCATTTCCTGCATAAGCTCAATAATCTGAGCCTGGATGGTAACGTCCAGGGCAGTCGTGGGCTCGTCGGCAATCAGAATATCGGGGTCGCAGGCAAGGGCCATGGCAATCATGACGCGCTGACGCATACCACCAGAAAACTGGTGCGGATACTCATTGACGCGTTTCTCGGGCTCGGGAATGCCAACGAGGTCCAAAAGCTCGGTGGCGCGCTTGAGCGCCTCCTGCTTGGAGTAGCCACGGTGCAGACGAAGGCCCTCACCCACCTGCTTGCCGATCTTATAGACCGGGTTCAAGGAAGTCATAGGATCCTGGAAGATCATCGCGATATCGTTGCCACGAATGTGCTGCATCTCTTCCTCGGTCATCTCGAGGATAGAACGACCGCGATAGCGAACGTCACCGCCCTCAATCTTTCCCGGAGGCATCGAGATAAGACCCATGATGGTCATGGCGGTCACGGACTTACCAGAGCCGGACTCACCGACGACACCCAGGGTCTCGCCACGATCGAGCGTGTAGGACACACCATCGACAGCGCGAACGACGCCATCCTCGGTGTGGAAATACATCTTAAGGTCATCAACCTCGAGCAGATGCTGGCCCTCGGGAACCGGCTGGTCCTTCAGGTCCACATAGTTCTTGTTCTTCTTCATCCTTATGCGTCCTTCATCTTGACGTCGAGGGCGTCGCGCAGACCGTCACCCAGCAGGGTGAAGGCGAGCACCGTCGAGAGAATTGCCAGACCGGGCATGATCATCATCCAGGGAGCAGTCAGAAGATACTGCTGGCCGTCCTGAATCATGGAGCCCCACGAAGGCGTAGGCGGAATAACGCCCATGCCGAGGAAGGACAGAGCGGACTCGGTCAGAATGGCGCCACCAATGTTCATAGTCGCGTAGACCACGATGGAGGCAACGGAGTTCGGGAAGATGTGACGCACGACGATACGAGCATCAGATGCACCCATCGCGCGCGCGGCGTCAACATAGTCGTTTTCCTTGACCGTCAAGATCGCGGATCGGAAGACGCGCGCAATCGAAGGCCAGCCAAGAATACCGATGGCGATAAAGACGTTCTGAAGACCACGGCCGATAACGGCGATCATGGCGACAACGAACAGCACGTACGGGAACGCAAGGAAGATGTCCGCACAGCGCATGATGATCGTATCCCAGATGCCGCCGTAGAAACCGGCCAGAGCGCCCATGACCAGACCAATCACCGTGGAGATCGCAGTGGCCATAATGCCGACGGACAGCGAAACGCGTGCACCGTAGATAACGCGGACGAGAATGTCACGGCCAAGGGAGTCGGTGCCAAACGGGTGCTCTGCACACGGAGCCAGCAGCGACGTCTCGGCCATGGTGGTCGAGTCGGAAGCCGTCGGCGAACCGAGCCAGGGCTTAGCCCACAGGTCGGCGGTCAGGGCAACCACAACGACGATGACAATCCAGCAGACACCGATAACGGCGAGCTTGTTCTTACGAAGACGCTTAAAAGCGTCGCCCCACAGCGTGCGGGACTTGGCGGGAGCAGATGCGGCCTTGGTGGCGGTAGCCTGCTCCTGAGACTGAGAATCAGTTTCCTGCATGAGACGTACCTCCCTTAGGCCTTATCCGACGGACCGCCAAGGCGGATGCGCGGGTCGAGGAATGCATAGCTAATGTCGACGAGCAGGTTGATCACCATGACGACGACGACGATGAGCGTAACGCCGCCCATAACGATGGGCCAGTCGCGCATGCTAATGGCGCGATAGACCTCATAGCCGATACCGGGCCAGTTAAAGACCGTCTCGGTCAGGATGGCGCCCGAAAGCATACCGCCAAAGTCGACACCAATATAGGTAACGACGGGGATGAGTGCATTCTTAAGCGCATGCTTGATGATGATCGCGCGATTGGAGAGGCCCTTGGCCTTTGCCGTACGGATGTAATCCTGGTTCATGACATCGAGCAACTGCGAGCGCATGATGCGGGCAGCATAGGCGGTCGAAACCGAAGCAAGCGTGATGGTCGGAAGCACATAGTGCATCCAATCCTGATACTGAGAGCTAGCACCGCCGGCACCCGAAATCGGCATGGAGAATGCGCCGCCGGTGGCATCCTTGAGGATGACGCCAAAGAACAGCTGCAGCAGCATACCGAGCCAGAAAGCAGGAACGGCAACGAGGATCGACGTGGTCAGCGTTACCAAAATATCCCAGAAGGAGTAACGCTTTACCGCCGAAATGATACCCGCACCGATACCCATGATTGCCTCGAGTACGATGGCGCACGCGGCAAGTTTGACCGTATACGGATACTTTTGGGCAAAGATATCCGTACCGGCAGCTTGCGCTGATAGGAATTACCCAGATCGCCATGAAGCAGGCCGTTCATGTAATACAAGTAACGGTCCACGAGCGACGTTTGAACGGGGTCGCCGTTCTCGTCAAGGATCGCGTTGCCGTCCTCGTCCGACTGGACCAGGTGATAGCGCACGCGAAGCTGAAGCTCCACCTCGGGGGACAGAGCCTTGTCTCCACCGATCAGCTTGATCGGGTCTCCCGGCACGATATTCTGGAGGGCGAACAGAATCAGCGTAACGCCCAAAAATACCGGGATGAACTGAAGCACACGTTTAACGATGTACTTACCCATACCACTCCCCTATCTAGGGATTAACCTAAATGGGATGCCGATCGCCAGACCGGCATCCCAAAATTACCATCAGCCAGTTTACCCCAGGTTAGGGGGAACTGTATGTTTCCCATGAGGTCTACGTAAAAACTTGACCCTCACCAAAGCTGCAAATCTTATGCGAGCTCAGCGGTACCCAGATCAGCATGCTTCTGCGGATCAACATAGAGGTGCTTGATGCGGTCGGAACCAGCGAGGGTGTGCGTGTAGAACATCAGCGGGATGACCGGGCAGTCAGCAGCGACGATTGCGTCGGCCTCCTGCATCTTAGCGACGCGCTCTTCGTCGTCAATCGCGGTACGGGCCTCGTCGACCTTGGCGTCGAACTCGGGGTTGTTGTAACCAGAACGGTTGTCGCCACCGAGGGAGTCGGAGTGGAACAGCGGATACAGGAAGTTGTCCATGATCGGGTAGTCGGCAATCCAGCCCAGACGACCGAACTGATAGTTGAGGTTCTGATACTGTTCGAGCAGGGCAGACCACTCGGGGGTATCGGAGACGGCGGTAATGCCAACCTTGGCGAGGTCGCCGATGATGGACTCCATGATCTCCTTGTGGCCACCGTCCTGGTTGTAGGACAGAGTCACGTTAATGCCACGGTCACCGTTGGCGTCGGCAGGAGCAACCTTGTCGAGGTACTCGTTAGCCTTGTCGACGTCATAGGCGCAGAACTCCCATGCGCCCTCCTTGTAGCCATCGATACCCGGAGGAACAATGCCGTCAGCGGGGGTGCGGGTACCCTTGAAGATGGTCTTGCAGATGGCCTCGCGGTTGATGGCCAGGGAGATGCCCCTGCGCAGATCGGCGTTGTTGAACGGCTCGGCCGTGGTGTTGCAAGTCAGATAGTAGGTGGAAGGCTCGGCACCGAGCAGCATGCGCTCGCCGTCGCTCATGGTGTAGCCATCCTTGGACTCGCCACGGTCCTTCTTGGCGGCATCGATCTGAGCAACGGGAACGTCGCAGACGTCGAGGTTACCGGCCTGGAACTCCTTGTAAGCAGTCTCCATGTCCTTGATGACCTGGAAGTGGATGCCATCGATCTTGGCCTTGTCGCCATAGTAATCGTCGAACTTCTTGAGGTTGATCTCCTGACCATCCTCCCACTTGCCGTCCATCATGAACGGGCCGTTACCAATCGGGGCAAGGTAGAAGCTCTTGGCATCGGACTCGGCGCACTCGGGAACCGGGGCCAGAGCCGGGTGGGTGGCGACGAAGGGGAAGTCGGCGTAAGCGGAAGACAGCTTGACGACGAGGGTCTCATCGTCAGGGCAGGTAACACCGGTGAGCTCGGTAGTGTTACCGGCAAGCAGATCGTCATAGCCCTCGACCATGGAAAGGTGATAGGAGACCTCGGAAGGACCATACTCTTGAGCGACAGCGGACTTGGTGCTGACCAGACGCTCCCAACCGAGCTTAAAGGACTTGGAGGTAACGTCATCACCGTTGTGGAACTTGGCCTTCTTGATCTTGAAGGTAAACTCGGTGGCGTCGTCGTTGGCCTCGAAGGACTCGCAAGCCAGCGGAACGATCTCGCCCTTCTCGGCGTCATAAGAGGTCAGAGCGTCAAAGAGCTGGTACTCGACCTGAGTGCCCTGGTCCTCCTGGACATTGTAGGGGTCGATGCAGACCGGGTTATTGATGTAGAAGTTCAGCGTCGAACCGGACTCAGAACCGGAAGCGTCGCCGCCCTTCTTGCCGCATGCGGCAAGAAAAGCCATGGAGCTCGCAGCAAGGGTACCGCCGACAAAGGCGCGACGACCCATAACGGGCTGGTGGAACATAGAATCAGCCATGCCATCCTCCTTATGAGATAGGACAAAGAAATGTTCAGTCGGACATATGTCGAGACAATCCGATCCGAACTATCGAAACGCCGCCCGTTGCTATGGCTGGTTATGCACAACAGGCCAACGTTTTCAATACAGTAGCGCATTTTATGCACGGTTTGGGGCTAATTCCGGTTAACGGTCGAGAATTTCTTTAGTTGGGCGCAGTATGTGGTGATATTCTGACTCTGTTACAAATATGTAAACAAAAAGGGTCCCGCACTTGCGGAACCCTTTTCAATTATTTTATGCGGCTCGTGCTTAGTAGCCCACGATGCCCTGCGGGAAGAAGAACATGCACAGCACGACGCACACGGCAAACACGACAGCCATGATGACGGTCAGGCGGTCAAGGTTCTGCTCCATAACGCCCGTGGCAGAGCTGGAGTTATACAGCGAGCTGGCGATCATATCCGAAACGCCGGTGCCCTTACCGGAATGCATCAGGACGAGAATCGTCAGCGCCACGGCAGAGACAGCCCAAACTACAAACAGCAGAATCTGAAACGGACCCATAGAGAAGCTCCTTAATAGAACAATTCAAACTCCAGTACTGTACCACAACCCCCGACACTCCCCACCTGCCATTTGGGGACGAGGTAGAAATGGCAGAAATACCAAAAAAGGGGGTTGCCCGAATATGGTCAACCCCCTTGCAAAGAAACGCTTGGCGTTTTCTCTTAGGCCTCGGTCGCGAGTACACGGCCCGTCATCTCGGCGGAAGGCTCCAGACCAGCCATAGTGAGCATAGTCGGAGCGATATCGGAAAGTCGACCGTCCTCGATACCGGTGAGCTGTGCCTTCTCATCAACGATGATGAACGGCACGCGGTTGGTGGTGTGAGCCGTAAACGGATGCTTGGAACCGTCGGAAGCAACGTCAAACATGTGATCGGCGTTGCCGTGGTCGGCGGTAATCAGCGCAAAGCCGCCCTTAGCGAGAATCGCCGGGACAACCTTGGACAGGGCATCGTCAACAGCCTCGACGGCCTTAACGGCCGCGTCGAAGACACCGGTGTGACCAACCATGTCGCAGTTCGCGAAGTTCACGATGTAGAAATCAGCGCGGTCCTCGTTGATGGCAGCGACGAGCTTCTCGGTAACCTCGGGAGCGCTCATCTCGGGCTGCAAATCATAGGTAGCAACCTTGGGGGAAGCGACGAGCACGCGCTCCTCGCCCTCCTTGGGCTCCTCGATGCCGCCGTTAAGGAAGAACGTCACGTGGGCGTACTTCTCGGTCTCGGCGGTGTGCAGCTGCTTCAGGCCATTGGCTGCGATTACGTCGGCCAGAACGTTCTCGGGGAACGTCTTGGGGAAGGCGACCTCGACGTCAAACGTCGGATCGTATTCGGTCATCGTCACAAAGTGCGAGAGCTTGATCTGCTCGCGCTCAAAGCCGTCGAACTCCTTGTCCGTGAACACGCGGGTCATCTGACGAGCGCGGTCGGGACGGAAGTTGAAGAAGATGGCCGCGTCGCCCTCGTGGATACCCTCGTTGTGGGCAGCGAACGGCTCAACGAACTCATCGCCGCGCGGATCCTTCTCGTAGTAGGCCTTGATACCGGCAACGGGGTCGGTATCGGCATCGGACGCATTGACCATGACGTCGTAGGCGCGCTCGATGCGCTCCCAACGGTTGTCGCGGTCCATGGCCCAATAACGGCCCGAGACGGTAGCAACGCGAGCGTCGCAACCAGTCTCCTCGGAGATCTTGGCCAGGAAGGCGCAGAACTCGCTCATGTAGCCGGCACCGGACTGCGGATCGACGTCGCGGCCATCCATAAAGGCGTGAACGCGAACGGTCTTAATGCCATACTGGGCAGCCATCTTGACCAGGGCCTCGACATGGTTCATGTGAGAATGAACACCGCCGGGGCTCATAAGGCCCATGAGGTGCAGGGTCTTGCCCTCGGCCTTGACGTCATCCATAGCCTTGACGAAAACCTCGTTCTTGGCGATGGAGCCGTCCTTGATGGCGTTGTTGATGCGCGAAAGCTCCTGAAACACGATGCGGCCGGCACCGATGTTGAGGTGACCCACCTCGGAGTTGCCCATCTGGCCGTCGGGAAGGCCCACGTCCTCGCCCGAAGCACCGAGCGTGGTGTGAGGATACTTCTCGTACAGGCTATCGAGGAAGGGCGTCTTGGCGGCAGCGACGGCGTTCTCGCCGTCGGCCGGAGCCAAGCCGCAGCCATCCATGATGATTAGGAGTGCAGGAAGATGACGCTGTGCCATATGCCCTACTCGCCTGCCTTGACGACCATAGAGGCGAAGTCGGCAGCCTTGAGCGAAGCGCCGCCCACGAGGGCGCCGTCAACGTCGGGCTTGGCAACAAGCTCAGCGATGTTGGCGGGCTTGGCGGAGCCACCATAAAGAACGCGGATGCCGTTGGCGAGCTCCTCGCCGAACATCTCCTTGAGGGTCTCACGGATAGCGCCGCAGACCTCCTGAGCGTCCTCGGCGGTAGCGGTCTTGCCGGTGCCGATGGCCCAGATGGGCTCGTAGGCGACGACGACCTGCTTGGGGCAGGTGATCTCAAGACCCTCGAGACCAGCCTTGACCTGGTTCACGACATGCTCGACATAGGTGCCGGCCTCGCGAACCTCAAGGGACTCACCGCAGCAGAAGACGGGAACAAGACCGGCGGCAACGAGAGCCTTAGCCTTCTTGTTCTGGTCCTCATCGGTCTCGTGGAAGTAGTCACGACGCTCGGAGTGGCCGATGATGCAGTAGGTGCAGCCAGCGGACTTGAGCATGTCGCAAGAGGACTCACCGGTGAAGGCACCCTTGGCCTCCCAGTACACGTTCTGTGCACCGAGGGCGATGGGGGCAGCCTGAATGCGGTCATGAACCGTAGTAATGTCGATGGTCGGAGGGCAGACGAGCACCTCGACGCCAGCCGGAACCTCGGGCAGAGCCTGGGCCAGCTCGTCGGCGAGCTTGGCAGCCTCGGCGACGTCGTTGTTCATCTTCCAGTTACCAGCGATAAGAAGGGTGCGATTAGGCATCGAGAAGCGCCTCCACTCCGGGCAGGGCCTTACCCTCGACGAGCTCCATGGAAGCGCCACCGCCGGTGGAGATCCAGCTCATCTTGTCGGCCAGGTTAAACTTGTTGACGGCTGCGACGGAATCGCCACCACCGATGATCGAGGTGCAATCAGCCTCGGCGACAGCCTCGGCGATAGCCTGGGTGCCGTGAGCGAAGTTGTCGAACTCAAAGACGCCCATGGGGCCATTCCAGAATACGGTCTTGGCGCCCTTGACGGCCTCGGCGTAGAGCTCCTCGGTCTTGGGGCCGATGTCCATGCCCTCACGGTCGTCGGGGATAGCGTCGGAAGCGACAACCTCGGGGACAGCGTCCTCGCCAAAGTGGTCGGCAACACGGTTGTCGATGGGGAGCAGGATCTTGACGCCCTTCTCCTCGGCCTTCTTGAGCATCTCGCCAGCGCGCTCGACCCAGTCCTCTTCCTTGAGGGACTGACCGACGGTCATGCCCTGAGCCAGGAAGAAGGTATAGGCCATGCCGCCACCGATAATCAGGGTGTCGGCGGAGTCGATAAGGTGATCGAGAACGCCGATCTTGGAGGAAACCTTGGAACCGCCGACGATGGCGACGAAGGGACGCTCGGGCTCGGCGAAGATACCGGTCAGCGTGTCGACCTCCTTCTCCAGAAGGAAGCCAGCGACTGCGGGCAGGTAAGCGGCGGGACCCACGACGGAACCCTGGGCGCGGTGAGCGGTACCGAAGGCGTCGAGGACGAAGACGTCGCCATAGGAAGCGAGGGTCTTGGCGATCTCGGGATCGTTCTTCTTCTCACGCTTGTCAAAACGGACGTTCTCGAGAACGAGGACCTTGCCCGGCTCGACGGCGGCGACGGCCTCGGCGGCCTTCTCGCCATAAGTGTCGGCGACAAAAGCAACATCGAGACCAGAGAGCTCGGCGAGCTTCTTGGCGACGGGCTCGAGGGAAAGCTCGGGCTGGAAGCCGGTGCCCTCGGGACGGCCGAGGTGGCTCATGAGGATAACGCGAGCATTGTGCTCAACGAGATAGTTGATGGTGGGCAGGGCAGCCTTGATACGGGTGGTGTCGCCAACGACGCCATCCTTGATAGGCACGTTGAAGTCAACGCGGACGAGAACGCGCTTGCCGTCGACATCGATGTCGCGGACGGTCTTCTTGGTAAAGGCCATGTTTGCTTCTACCTTTCGTACGTGTCTGCCTCCCATTACGGCAGACGATTTCTTATAAAAAGGGCGCGACCTTAGGGTGTAAGCCCTATAAGGCCGCGCCCTTTTTTAGACGCTCAACGAGCTATTCGCTAAAAGCCAAATTAAGCAACGAACTTCTCGAAGTACTTGATGGTGCGGACCATCTGAGAGGTGTAGGAGTTCTCGTTGTCGTACCAAGAGGTAACCTGAACGAGGGTCTGGCCGTTGCCGAGGTCAGAGCACATGGTCTGAGTGGCGTCGAAGATGGAGCCATGGGTCTCGCCGATGATATCGGTGGAGACGATGTCGTCCTCGTTGTAAGCGAAGGTCTCGGAGATGGTGGCAGCGTAGGCCTTCATAGCGGCGTTGACCTCGTCGGCGGTAACCTTCTTGTCAACGACAGCGTAGAGGTTGGTGAGGGAGCCGGTCGGCGTCGGGACGCGCTGGGCGGCACCGATGAGCTTACCGTTGAGCTCGGGGAGAACCAGGCCGATAGCCTTGGCAGCACCGGTGGTGTTGGGGACGATGTTGACGGCGCAGGCGCGGCTACGACGCTTGTTGCCCTTGCGCTGCGGGCCGTCGAGCGGCATCTGGTCGCCAGTCCAGGCGTGAATGGTGGTCATGATGCCGGACACGATGGGAGCGAAGTCGTTCAGACCCTTGGCCATCGGGGCGAGGCAGTTGGTGGTGCAGGAAGCAGCGGAGATGATGTTGTCCTCAGCGGTCAGCGTCTCATGGTTGACGTTGTACACGATGGTGGGCAGATCGCTGCCGGCCGGAGCGGAGATGACGACCTTCTTGGCACCAGCGTTGATGTGGGCCTGAGCCTTAGCCTTGCTGGTGTAGAAGCCAGTGCACTCGAGAACGACGTCGACGTCGAGGTCGCCCCAAGGCAGGTTGTTGGCGTCGGCCTCCTTGTAGATCTTGATCTCCTTGCCGTCAACGGTGATGGAATCCTCGCCAGCGACGACCTCGTGATCGCGAGCATAGTTGCCCTGCGTGGAGTCGTACTTCAGCAGGTAAGCGAGCATATCGGGAGAGGTGAGGTCGTTGATAGCGACGATCTCGGAGCCCTCATGACCGAACATCTGACGGAAGGCCAGACGACCGATGCGACCGAAGCCGTTAATAGCAACCTTTACTGCCATTGTGTCTCCTTTCGTAAGGCCCCCGCAAGCTACAGCGCCCGCCGTTGAGGCCCACAAACTAACCACTCGCCTAATATACCTTTTTTTTGACTTGAATTTCACGAGAATGCTCGAAATTGAAAATCAAATTTGCTTTAAAACGTTTTAAATCATAAAACAGCAGTTCAAGTACTATATAAACTGCCGCTTTAAACTACCTGTTCGCTTCAATGAGCTTTTCAAGACGCAATACACGGTGATATAGGGCCGACTTTGACAAAGGAGGGTCGGCCATCTCCCCCAAATCTCGCAGTGAGAGATCGGGATAGCGCTCACGTAAGTCACAAAAGGCCGCCAAGGCATCCGGGAGCACATCGCGCATGCCGCGTCGCTCAAGCTCCTCGATAAGCGCGAGCTGATGTTGGGCAGCGCCGGCGCTTCTCGTCTGGTTGGCCAGCTCAGCATTCACGCGACGATTTACGTCGTTTTTCACCAACTTGACCGCACGGGCTTCCTCGATTTCGGCAACGCTGCGCTTGGCACCAATCAATTTGAGCAAATGCTCAATCTCCTCGGCGCTCTTGATGTACACGGCATATGATCCTCGCCGGGCGTTGACGCGTGCATGAACCCCGACCTGCTCCAACAGGTCGCAAAGCCCCTTGGCGTATTGTTCGCCCTGCACCGCAATCTCCAGGTGAAAATCGCCACGCGGGTCTGCCACAAAACCGCCGGCAATCAAAGCGCCGCGAATGTAGGCGAGCCTGCAGCAGGGCCGGGCGACGATATGGCGCGGCACACCGGCGACGAGCCCTCCCCTGCGGTCGAGAATGCCCAGCAGAACCAAAGCCTTATCGAGGTCGGGCTGGTCGGGCAAGGTGATGAGATAGTTTCGCACCTTATGCAAGACCGACTTGCGGACGGTAAACTCCGTTTTGAGCTTGAGGATGCGGTGCGTCAGCGTAATCATCGTGCGTGCAACGGCACCCGTCTCGGTCGCAACCGTCAAACGGTACCGACCAGAGCCCGCCAGCGAAAGCGTGCCACTCACACGTGTAAGAGCGGCAAGTGTCGACAGATCGCAATATTCACATTCGGGTTCGCAGCGCGCAAGCTCGTCACGCACCTCGGCGGTAAACGACATTCAAACCTATGCTTTCGTGTTGGCACGCGACAAGTCGCGGTGAGAAATGCTCACGTGATACTGAGCACCTTCCAGGTATCGGGCCGTAGCCTCTGCAATGGCAACGCTGCGGTGCTGGCCGCCCGTACAGCCGATGGCAATGGAAAGCTGCGGCTTGCCCTCCGCGATATAACCCGGCATGACCGTATCGAGCAACTGCGTCCAAACCTTCCAGAACTCCTGCGTCTTGGGATGGTCCAGGACAAAGTCGGAGACCTTCTTATCGAGGCCGGTCAACGTGCGCATCTCGGGGTCGTAGAATGGATTAGGCAGGAAGCGAACATCGATCATGATGTCTGCCTCGACGGGCATACCATGCTTAAAGCCAAATGAGAAGACGTGGACGTCCATGAGCTGCTGGTCGGACAGCTCTGAAAAAGCCGCACGCAGCTTATTGCGTAAAGCAGAGGTACGAAGGCGGCTCGTATCGATGATCATATCGGCTCGGTCGCGCACGCCCTGGAGTTGTAAACGCTCGCGCTGGATGGCGTCGGCCGTGGTCTCCCCCGGCTTCGCAATGGGATGACGGCGGCGGTTTTCGCTGTAGCGGCGAATCAGCACCTCATCAGATGCATCGAGAAACACAATGTCACAGCTCATCTCGCGCTCTTCCAAGGCGGCAACGGCGTCAAGCAGCTCATCAAACAGGCCTTGGCTGCGAAGGTCACAGGTAACAGCAAGGTGTCTACCCACACCCGTATTGATGCCAACGAGCTCTGCGAGCTGCGCAATCAGGCGCGGAGGCAGGTTGTCGATACAAAAATAGCCCATGTCCTCAAACACATGCATGGCTTGCGTTCGGCCCGATCCGGACATTCCGGTGATGATGACGATATCGGGAATGCGCTCCGTGCGCTCCGCCGCATCCATGGCATCTCCCTTTTGCATGTGCTGCCTCCTAAAATAAGCGCAGGACCCGGCCAGCGGATCCCGCGCGATCAATTGCCTTAGTTGAGTATACCGCCCCAAGCGGATACGAGGCCCGTCTTACGCCTCAAGCGCAGCCTTGAACCAACTCGTAATACTTGTGGGGTGCGTAATGGCAGTGCCAACGACAACGGCCCAGGCGCCGGCGTCAATCGCGGCGCGAGCCTCCTCGGGCGTATGCACACGACCCTCGCAAATAATGGGAAGACCGGGGAACTCCTCGGTTGCCTGGCGCAAAAGCGGCAGGTCGGGGCCGTCTGCCATGGTGCAATCGATGGCGGCGACGCCATGCGAAAGCGTAGTGGAAACCAAATCGAAGCCCATGTCGACCGCGCGGCGGATATCCTCGATCGTGGCGCAGTCCGCCATCAGAAGCACGCCCTCCTCGTGCAGCGGACGAAAAGTGTCCTCGAGCGATTTGCCATCGGGGCGCGGACGATCGGTGGCGTCAATCGCCACGATGTCAGCACCGGCAGCAACGCAGGCGCGGGCGTGACGCAGCGTCGGCGTGATGTAAACGCCCTCGTGTCCATCCTTCCACAGGCCGATAACAGGAACCTCACAACGACCCTTAATGGCAGCAATGTCGGCAAGGCCCTGGCAACGAATGGCGGCGGCGCCTCCGAGTTCGCAAGCGCGAGACATTTGAGCCATGGTCTCGGGCGTACGAAGCGGCTCGCCCATATACGCCTGAACGCTCACGATGAGCTTACCCTTCAGGGATTGAATTAAAGGATCGACGGTCATAAGGCTATAACCTTTCTCAGAACAGCCTCCCGAGGCGTGTCGTCTCGGGAGGCTCCTACAGCAGATACGTTTACTTTAACGAGGCAAGAAGATGCTCGGCGGCACCGATAAGCGGTGCGTCGCCCTCCAGAGAACCGATGAGGATCGGCGTGTCCTGAAGCGGATCGAGCGCCTGGCTGGCATAGCCCTCGTGTACCGAATCCTTCCACGTCTGCGAACGCCAATCGGGTCCCTGGTGAATTACGCCACCCGAAAGTACGATGACCTCTGGATCCAGAATGTTGGCGAGCGAGCCCAAGCTAGCGCCCAATGCAAAGCCGGCATCGTGGATGACCTCGGTCGCCTTTGCGTCACCCGCGCGGCACAGGTCGTTCACGTCGCGGCCAACCGAGGGACGGCTGGGGTCAACGCGACCGAAGCGCTCGTCGTACATGCGCCCAATCGACGTACCCGAAGCCACCGACTCCAGATGGCCGGAACGCCCGCAGGCGCAGGGAATGCCGGCGGCAGCCGAGCACTCGATGTGGCCCATATGGCCGGCAGCACCATGGAAGCCCTGCATCACGCGGCCGTTCTCGACATATGCGCCTCCGATACCCGTACCGATGCCCAGACACAAGACGGAGAACTTGCCCTTGCCGACGCCCCAATGGGCCTCACCCAGAGCATGAGCCTGCACGTCGCCTACAACGGCAACGGGAAGACCGAGGTCCTCGCGCAGACGCGGCCCCAACTGAACGCCGGACCAGCCGGGCATGATCTCGTTGGCATACGCGATGGCGCCCGTCTTGGGATCGACGACGCCAGCGGCACCGATACCGACGCCAAGGACCTCGACATCGGGATTCGCTTCGAGAGCGGCCTTGATGGACGCCTCGATACGCTGGAAGACGGCCTCACCGCCCTCTTGGGCCTCGGTGGGAACCTCAGCCTCAAATACGGGATGGGGCACGCCGCCATCAGCCGGATATTCCATAATGGCGGTCGCAATCTTGGTGCCACCGATATCAACGGAGCAGATGTACTTGTTCTCCATGTCGCTCTCCTTAGGAGATAAAAACAACTACAGGAAATAAAGGCGGTGTTATCGCCGCAGCTTGCTAAAGGCTTCCCGAGTGCCCGGGGTTGGGGTGAAAGCGGTCGGGCATTGACCTAATGAGTCACGCTCGATCGCTTGAGCCCCAAGATCGGGTGCCCGGGAAAGCTTTACAGGAGACCGTTGTCCTGGAGGACCTTCCTAATCGCCTCGACGTTCTCGCCGGTCATGGCCTTCACCGGGCGCGGCATGGTCGGGCTGTCGAAAATGCCCATGAGGTTCATAGCGGTCTTGAAGGCGCCAACGCCACCGGCATAGCCCTGGACGCCCGAGGTGACGTCCCAGATGTGCGAAATCTCATTGAGGCGATCCTGCTCGGCTTTGACGGTAGCCCAGTCACCAGCCTGGGCGGCCTTCCACTGACGCACGTAGCCCTCGGGCTCAACGTTGGCGAGACCCGGGACAGAGCCGTCGGCGCCACCAAGGTAGGCACCGTCGACGACGACCTCATGGCCGGTGAGGATGCTCATCGGATGGCCGTTCTTCTCGTTCTCCTGAACGAGGTAGCGGAACGAGACGTCGTCACCCGAGGAATCCTTGACGCCAGCAAGGACGCCCTCGGCGCCGAGCTTTGCAAGGAGCTTCCAGGGGAGCTTGGTGTGAACGCACACGGGAATGTCATAGGCAAAGATGGGCAGGTCGAGCTCCTCGTGCAGGATGCGGAAATGCTCCTCGACCTCGGTCATGCCCTGCAGGGCATAGAAGGGGCAGGTGGCAACGAGCGCATCGGCGCCCAGCTCCTGAGCAACCTTACCGTGCTCAATCATGCGCTCGGTCTCGGTATCGATGATGCCGACCAGAACAGGAACGCGGTGGTCGACGATTCGAACGGCCTCGGCGATGATCTGTCGACGACGCTCGTCGGTGGAGAAAACGACCTCACCCGAAGAGCCCAGGAAGAACAGGCCATCGACGCCGGCGTCGATCATGCGGTTGATGCTGCGCTCAAAGGAGGCAACGTCGAGCTGGTGATCTTCGGTATCGGGAACAACGACGGGAGGAATAACGCCGGTGAATTTCTGAGTTGCCACAAGAATCTCCTTAGTTGTCTGGCGGGTGGCCCTATGCCGCCCACTCTTGTTGGCAGTGTCCAGGCCGTCTAGGCCAAAGAACACAGGTAGAACGCTTGGTTAAAGAAGTCGACGACTTCGTTTTCGAACGCATTGATGCGTTCGTGAGCATATTTGGCATAGATAATATGCCTCCGGTCACACTCAAGACCGTTGAATACGGCAAACTGGCCCTTGGGATCGCTCACGGTATCCATGAGCGATGTACCCATGAGTACCGATCCGCGCACCCGAGACGACAGCGCTTCGAGGCCGCCGGGAAGCGGATTGGCAACCGCCGTGCAGGCAAGGCCCCGCTCGTCCAGAGCAGAAACCGCAAGCGCGACTCCACCGCCAAGGCCCTCGCCCCATGCAAAGATGCGGTCGGGGTCCATGCCATCAAGATTGCGCGCGACCTTTGCCATTGCACAGCCCCAGCGGACGCGTTCAACAAAAACGGGCGAGGTAACCCCCTGCTGCAGCTCGCTGAGCCCAATCACATCGTCGTCCAGCGCAAGCACGGCATATCCCATGGCGGCAAACCTCGTCATGTGATGCCATCCACGTACGGGTCGGTCGATGTCGTGAAACATCAGGCATAGCGGCACAAGCTCGGATGCCCGGGCGCAACCTGAGGGCTCAATCAAACGGCCGTGTACGACTTCCCCGGCAAGTTCAAAGGAAACCTCGGAGTAGCACGCGCACGGATTGGCGAAATCAATCGCCGTGACAGTCAGTCCGCAAACCTCAAGGTCCGAAGCAGCTGCCTCCAACTCGGAAACATCCGCCAAGGCATCGCCGCGCCAATCACGGAAATCGGAGAGCCTTGACGAAACCGTCCCAGAGATCCCCGCAAGCTCGGGGTCAATCAGCTCATTGACATTGCTCTCGCACTTAGACATGAGCCTCCCCTTCCTTGCAGAAAAACGGAATGATCAGATCGTCAAAATCCTGAATCTCCTCGTGGCCAAAACCCTCAAAGAACTCATGGCGCTTCTCACAGGTCAGGTTGTTGTAGACCGCAAACTGCGTCGCCGGGGGACAGACGATATCAGCCGTTCCCGTGCCAAACAGCACGGGGCATTTGACCATGGGGGCAAAGTTCTTGGAATCGAAATACGCCAGCTTGGCATAGGCTTCGTCAATACGAGTCGAGTCCTCGTCAAACCAGCGAGACCAATAGCGCAGGCCCTCGTAGGCAATGTCGTCGGCATCCAAATCCCAGACCAGGCGGAAATCCGACAGGAAAGGATAGAGGATGGCGGCACGATTGATAAGCTCGCTGTTAAGCGCGCAGGTCGCAATGCCCAAGCCACCGCCCTGCGACGCACCGTTCACAAAAACACGGGCAAGATCGATGCCCTCGAGCTCGCGAACAATGCGGCACAGAATGCGGATATCCTGATGCAAGCGTACGTAGTAGAGATTGGCCGGGTCGCCGTCGATACCGGCAACGATATGCCCGGCAACCGTTGTGCCTTCAAATCCACCAATATCCGCGGAGGGGCCACCCTGACCGGGGCAGTCGAGGGCGACAAGTGCCATGCCCATACCCGCAAACGATGCCTGCTCGAACCAGCTGCGGCTTGCGCCCGGATAGCCGTGGAACTGTAGCACCAGCGGCACGGACTCGTCCGAAACCGGCTTGAGATACTTGGCATGCAGGCGGGCGCCACACATGCCGGTATACCAGAGGTCAAAAAACTGGCAGGTCGCAGCATCGGCAATCGATGCCGTCTCGACCGAATAGTCGATCTCGACGGCGTCAGCCTCGGCCATGCGGTCGTTCCAAAAGAGATCGAAATCTGATGGACGAGGCATGGCGCCCCGATAACCACCAAATTGCTGTTGTAGCTCCTGAGCGCTTGGCATGGCTCGTGAACCCAACCTTTCGAAATCGCAACGAGGGTGCGCCCGGCAAGGGAGCCGGGCGCACAGGAGGGAAAGCGAACCTACTCGCCAAGCTTGGGGTGCAGCAGCGACGGCGCAGCACCGAGCAGCATCTTGGTGTAGGGGTCCTGCGGGTTCTGGAAGACCTGCTTGGCCTCGCCCTGCTCGACGATCTTGCCGCCGTTCATGACGATGATGTCGTCAGAGATGTAGCGGACCGTCTGGATGTCATGGCTAATGAACACCATGGCCAGGCCGAGCTCCTTCTTAAGATCGGTCAACAGGTTGAGGATCTGCGCGCGGACCGAAACGTCCAGAGCCGAGGTGGGCTCGTCGGCGATGATGGCGTCAGGGTTCAACGACAGGGCACGGGCAATTGCCACGCGCTGGCGCTGACCGCCCGAAAGCTGGCCGGGAAGAACCTCGGCGGCAGAGCTGGGCAGACCGGTGAGCTCCAGGAGTTCCTTAACGCGCTTCTCCTGCTCGGCCTCGGTACCCAGGTTGTGGACGCGCATGGGGTCGAGCAGCTGCTCACGAACGACCATGCGAGGGTTGAGTGCCGTCGCGGGGTTCTGGAACACGACCGAGATGACGCGGCCCATGTGACGACGATCCTCGGCAGTACGCTTGGTGACGTCCTTGCCCTTAAAGTAGACCTTGCCACTCGTGGGGGCCTGCAGGCCGCACATGACATTAGCAGTGGTGGACTTGCCGCAACCGGACTCGCCGACGATGCCGATCGTCTGACCGGGCATGAGCTTAATGGTCACGCCTTGGACGGCATGAACCAGATTGGGGTGCAGGATCGAACCGGTACGGGTCCTAAAGGTGACGTGGACATCGTCAAGGAAGATAATCGGCTCGACGCCGTTGACCGCAGTCTCGCTCATCTACATCACCTCCGCATGAGGGGTCAAACCATTTGCCTTGAGCACCTCATCGGGGAGCTCGGAATAGAAGTGCTCGGTGCCGGGCACGCGCTTGAAGACCGGACGGGTGTCCAGGCCGATGTGCGGATGGCTTGAGCGGGGCGCGAAGCGATCGCCCTTGGGGAAATCGCGCGGGCTGGGGACGGCGCCGGGCACCTGGTGCAGGCGGCCCGAACCGCTCTCGATGGACAGAACGGAACCCAGAAGACCGCGGGTGTACTCGTGAATCGGGTTGGTGAGCAGCTCCTTGGTGGGCGCCTGCTCGATAACCTGACCGGCGTACATAACCGTGATGTTATGGGCGACCTCGGCGACCAACGCCAGGTCATGCGAAACGAAGATCATGGCAAAGCCGAGCTTGGCCTGAAGATCGTTGAGCAGCTTAATGACCTGCTTTTGGACGGTAACGTCCAGAGCGGTCGTGGGCTCGTCGCAGATGACCAGCTTGGGGTCGCGGGTAAGGGCCATAGCGATCAGAACGCGCTGACGCTGTCCGCCGGAAAGCTCGTGCGGATAGCTCTCGAGCGTACGCTTGGGATCGAGGCCGACGAGCTCCAGGAGCTCCTCGGCGCTGCGGGTGCCGCCGCGCTTGGTGAGCTGCTTCATCTGGGCGGAGATGAGCATAGAGGGGTTGAGCGAAGACAGGGCGTCCTGATAGACCATGGCGATATCGGTACCGCGCAGGCCGAACCACTCCTTCTTGCTCATCTTGAGCAGGTCACGACCCTCCCAGAGGACCTCGCCGGAAAGATGCTCGTCCTCATCGGTCAGGCCCATGATGGCCAGCGTGGTGATGGACTTACCGCAGCCGGACTCGCCTACCAGGCCCATGGTCTGGCCGGGACGGACGTCAAAGTTGACATGGTCGACCACGTTGATATCACCGTGGTGCTCAAACTGGATGCAGAAATCGCGGACCGAAAGAATCGGCTCAACGGACTCATCGGGCACATGGCGGTCGTTACGCTTGAGCTCGACATCGCGCAGGGCGCCAAGACGGGCGGACAGGGACTGGGCCTGCTCCTTGTAGGCGCGAACGGGGTCGGAGACCAGCAGGTCGGCCTCGCGGCGCTTGGAGGAATCGGTCGGATCCAGAGCGGCGGAAGGAGCAGCGGCCATAGCGTCGGTAATGCCCTCGGAGAGGATGTTGAGCGCCAGGCAGGTGATCATGATGGCCAGACCCGGGAACAGCGCCTGCCACCAACGACCGGCGAGCACGCCACCGCGGGCGTCGGCGAGGATGTTGCCCCACGTAGCAGTGGGCTCCTGGATGCCAGCGCCGATAAAGGTCAGCGAAGCCTCGAAGATGATGGCGTCGGCGACCAGGGTGACGGTGAAGACCATGATCGGGGCAATGCAGTTACGAAGAACGTGCTTGATCAGAATCCACGGAGCCTTGGCGCCGGAGACGATGACCGCGCGGACATAGTCCTCACCGTACTCGGATACGATGTTGGCACGCACGATACGGGCGATCTGCGGGGTGTACATAAAGCCGATCGCAAAGATAATCGACGGCACGGAGTTGCCCAGGATGGAAACGAAGACGGCTGCGAGGGCGATACCCGGGACAGACATGATGATGTCCAGGATGCGCATAATCGTCTCGGAGACGGCCTTGCGCGAAACCGCAGCAAGAGCACCGACAACGGAGCCACAGACCAGAGCCATAGCGGTAGCACCAAAGCCGATGATCAGCGAGTAACGGCCACCGTAGAGCATACGCGAAAGGATGTCACGGCCCTTGTCGTCGGTTCCGAAGATAAACCCGTTGCCGGGAGCCTGGCGAGCCGTAAAGATCTCGACCGGGCTATAGGGGGCAAGAACGGGGGCAAGAATCGCAGTCAGGGCGACCAGCACCAGCACGATGGCGGCAATCTTAGAAGACAGCGTCATCTTCTTCCAGCCACCGAGCTTGAGCCCCTTGGAGGCAGCCTTCTCGAGCTGCTCGGTTTGCTTCTCTCGAATCTTTACCATAATCTACACCGTCCTGATGCGCGGGTTGATGAGCAGGTAGAGCATGTCAACCACGATGTTGATGATGATGAAGGCAAGAGCAACGACGATGACGACGCCCTGAACCAGGTTCGCCTCGTTGCCCTGAACGCCCTGCAGGATCGCAGTACCCATGCCGGGGAGGTTGAAGATGACCTCGATGACGACGGCGCCGCCCATGAGATAGCCAATCTTAAGACCGAGGGTGGTGACCGGGGTGATCAGCGCGTTGCGAAGAACGTTGATGCCGACGACGACCTTCTCGGGAACGCCGGCGCCGCGAGCCATACGGACATAGTCCTTGTCGAGCTCCTCGACCATGGCGGTACGCACGATACGAGTCATCTGACCCGTCAGCGGAAATGCCAAGGCGATGGCGGGCATGATCATGCGTCCCAGATAGCCAGCCGGATTCGTGGTGAAGTGCGGCAGGGCACCCGATGCCGGGAGTACCTTAAGGTAGGAAGAGAACAGCAGGATCAACAGAACGGCAAGCCAGAACGACGGGGTTGCCAAGCCGGCGATGGAAAAGACGCGGATCACTTGGTCCGGCCATTTATCGCGATACAGTGCCGCGATGACGCCGAGCAAAAACGATACGACCGCACCGATGGCAAGACCGATGAAGGTCAGCTGCATCGTGACGGGTAGGGCCGTGGAGATGCGCTTGGCAACGGAGTTGCGAGCAGCACCATAGGTGCCCATGTCGCCATGGATCAAATTGCCCATATAGCGCACGTAGCGCACGGGCCAGGGGTCGTCCAGACCATACTTCTCATGGTACTCGGCAACCGCCTCGGGCGAGGCACCGTCACCCAACGCCGTGTAGGCGGGGTCGGTCTTGGAGAACGACATAAGGAAGAACACCAGGACGGTGACGCCCAATGCCATGATCGGCAGCGCCACGAGACGCCTTCCAATCAAACGTAGAAAGTTGTTCACGTTCTCTCCCCTTTCTTTTGTCGGTAGGACCAACTGGTATATGAGTACGGACACTCATTACAAGACCCGAGCGACATCGTTGCCGCCCGGGTCTTTGTTTCAACTATGAGGATACGGTCCCAACGGCCGACATCCTGCATATAGACTCAAGCGAGTCTTACGCCTTGACGGTCGCGACACCCTTAAAGGACATGCTCGTCGTGCCGATGCCCTTGAAGCCATCGAGGGCCTCGCCGTTGGGCGCAGTGGACGGGTCGTTCCAGGAAGCGGAGACGGTCTTAACGTGGACAACGGGGTACAGAACGGCGTTGTCGGCGATGATGTCGAAGCACTCGTTCCACTTCTTCTGCTGCTCGTCGCCCTCGGCGGCAAGAGCCTCGTCCATAAGGCCGTGGAGCTTCTGCCACTCAGCGGACTCCTTCCACGGGCAACGGGTCTGCATCCAGACGTTGTCTCCGTACCACCAGTTGAGCAGCAGGTCGGGGTCTGCGCCGAAGCAGGAAGGATCGCCAGGGGCAAGGAGGATATCGTAGGCCTCGCCGCCGTCGATGGCAGCATAGGTGGCCGGCGAGGTATCGGTCTGGATGGTCACATCGAAGCCGAGAGCGTCGAGGTCGTTCTTGACCTGGGCAGCCATACCCTTGATCTGCTCGTTATCGGTGGTGCGCAGGGTAATGGCGCCCGGGGTGATACCGGACTCCTCGATAAGCTTCTTGGCCTTCTTGGCGTCGGTCTTGTACACCGTGGAGGCCTCATGATAGTTGGTGAAGCTCTTGGGCAGGTAGCAGCTGGCAGCGGTAGCAAGGCCGGCGAAGGTGTTGCTGATCATCTTCTCGGTGTCGAGCGCATACATGACAGCCTGACGGACCTTGACGTCGTTCCAAGGCTCCTTGGCGACGTTGAACATGATGAAGCGGGTGCCGAAGCCCTGGACGTTGTCGATCTTGCAGCCGGCGCCCTCGAGCTGGTCGACGGCGTCAGCGGTAACGAGCTCCATGACGAGCGTGGAGCCTTCCTGCTGAGCGGTGACGCGAGCGGTGGGGTCGGTCAGGATGCTGTACTGGATCTTCTTATCCTCGGCAGCATACTCACCGTTGTACTCGGGGTTGGGAACCAGGGTGATCTCGGTATCGGAGATAGAATCGTACATCCAGGGGCCGGAGCCGATCGGCTGCTTGGCGCGATCCTCCTCGCTCTGGGCGGCAGGAGTAACGCGAATGATGGCCAGACGATCCTTGAGCAGGGAGAAGTTGGGGACCTTGGTCTTGACCGTCACGGTGCTGGCATCCTTGGCCTCGATGGACTCGAAAGGCTGGAAGAACGGAGCGTAGGTGGCAGAAGCGGCGCAAGCGGTGTAGGAGGCGACGACGTCGTCAGCGGTAACCTCGGTGCCATCGGAGAATTTGGCGCCCTTGCGGATGGTGACCTCGAAGGTGGTGTCGTCCACGGACTTGGGATCATCGGTGGCGAGCTCGTTGAAAGTGCTGTAGTCGTGGTAATCGATGCCGTAGAGGCCCTCGACGACGTGCCAGTTAGCGCCCAGGCCCACGGCGGAGCCGGTGCTGGCGGGGTCGAAGCTGGACGGAGCGTAAGCGGAACCGGCGGTGATCACGCCGCCGCCACGGTTGGCGGAATCGGCGGGAGCGGAACCCTCGTCGCTAGAGCTGCCACCGCAGCCAGTGAGACCAAAGCCGGCGACAGCAGCGACGCTGCCGGTGAGGCCAAGGAACGAACGCCTGGACATACCCTTATTGATGATGGCCATGTCTTCTCCTATCAATAGAGAATCTTACCCGGGAGCACCTAAACTTGCCCCCGCGCAACTTGCGGACGATATATACCTTACCTACCGACAAACCCAACTGAGGTGCCGCGCTCGGCGACCGATACATACATACGCTTGAACGGTATTTACTACCGTTCACCGAATTCGTTGACAAACGATACAGCAGACAGTATGTATCGGCGAGGTGAGATATCAGTCTTCGTCAACCCGCAGGATAGCAGGGTTTTCGCTTGGGTTAGTCAAACGTTTTAGCGTTAATAAAACCCGAAACCAGCAGGCAATCATGGCGAAATAAATGGTTGAAAATCGCGCAATCATGTATATCAGTTGTTTAGGCTCGTGTTTAGCTATCGGAATGGCCAGCCGCTGCCTCGGCGCGCTCGGCATTCCATGCAACGAGCGCCTCGTGGACCGCCTTGGCAACATCGGCAGGTATGCCGCGAACTTCCGCGATCTCTTGCTCACTCGCCGCGCGCAACCGCTTCATCGAGCCAAAATGGCGCATAATTGCACGTTTTCTAGTGGGTCCCACGCCTGGAACGTCATCGAGTACCGAAACCGTCATGGCTTTATCGCGCAATTCGCGATGGAACGTGATGGCAAAACGGTGCGATTCGTCGCGCACCTGCTTGATGAGATAGAGCGACGCAGACCCGGTCGGAAGTACGACAGGAGTCTCGTCCCAAGGCACGAAAACCTCCTCATCGGCCTTTGCCAAACCACAAACTGGTATATCGAGCCCAAGGGCCTCAAGTTGCTTAATTGCAGCCGTCAATTGCGGCTTGCCGCCGTCGACAACGAGCAAATCGGGGCGCGAGCCAAAACGTTCGTCGCCCATCCGCTCGGGAGCATAGCGACGCCCCAAAACCTCGGACATCGAAACGAAGTCGTTCGCCTCGTCCAATTCGGCCTGGATTTTAAAGCGGCGGTACTGGCTCTTGTCGGCGTGGCCGTTGGTAAACACCACCATCGAGGCGACCGTAAAGGTGCCATGAAGCGTAGAGATATCGAAGCACTCGATTCGCATTGGCGGCGCAGGTAGCGCCAAGGCGCTCTCAAGCTCCAGGAGCGCTCGATTGGTGCGATCGTCGGCGTATCCCGTGCGCATCATATAACGCATGAGGGCATGACGCGCATTTTTAGATGCCATATCGAGCAACCGGTGTTTTTCGCCACGCTGAGGCCTATGGAGATGACAGGAACGCTCGCGCTTGTCCGAAAGCCATTCCCCTAGCGCCTCCGCATCCTCAAGCTCGACGGAAAGGTTCACCTCGGCTGGAATATCAGCCGTCTCGTCGTAATAGCGCTTGAGAAAGCCCGACTGAAGCTCCTCTTCATCGACATCCAGGCCCTTATCGAGAATGAACTCACAGGTTCGAACCGTTCGCCCCTCGCGCACAACAAACACGCAGGCGGCCGAAATGGTCTCTTCTCGATAGAAACCAATCACATCGAGATCGACACTCGACGGAAAAACGACCTGCTGTCGGTCGTCCAAGCCCCTAATAACTTCCAAGCGACGCTTGACGCGCGCCGCCCGCTCAAAATCGAGCGCTTCGGCGGCGTCCGTCATCTCGGATGTAAGCTCATCAACGACATCTTTACGATGGCCCGACAAAAATCGCTCGACGCGTTTAACGTTTTTAGCATAGTCGGCTGGAGAGATCGCACCGACGCATGCCCCCGGACCGCGGCCAACATGGAAGTCAAAGCAGGGACGCCCGTTTTGAGCGCAAATCATATTGACGATATCTTCTTCGCCCTTGTGGGACTCGACGATACGGCGGCATCGACGCCATTCCGCACAAGAAGCCGAGCAGATCGGGATTACCTTGCGCAGCGTATCAATGGTCTCGCGCGCCGCGCGGCTGTCGGTGTAGGGACCAAAATAACGCGTTCCCGGCTTATGACGCTCACGAGTATATTTAATAGCTGGGAACAGATCGCTCTTGGTGATAGCGATAAAGGGATAGCTCTTATCGTCCTTAAGGTCGACATTAAAGTACGGATGATATTGACCGATCAGGTTGCGCTCGAGCACCAGCGCCTCGTGCTCGTTCTCGACAACGATATAGTCAAAGCTCGCAACCAGCTGCATCATCAGTGGAATCTTTTGGCGCTCGTCCTGCAGCGTCACATATTGACGCATGCGCGAGCGCAGATTTTTAGCCTTGCCAACGTAAATGACATCGCCCTTGGCATCTTTCCAAAGGTAGCAGCCAGGCTGCATGGGCACACGCGAAACCTGTTCGGCAAGCGTTGGAATGTTGTCATGACCTGCCACGACTGCCTACCTGCGGCGAAGAAGAGCGGAGACCTCAGGCATCTTTAGAAGGACGGCAAGGCCAAAAGTCACGGCAAGCGAAACCATGCCCGCGATGCAAACATAGCCCAAGGTAATAAGAATCGATCCGCCAAGCGCTCCGACAAAACTCTCGAGCGCCCACAAAACGCCGGCACCCGCTGCGGCACCCAGGCCGCCGAGCAAAAGGCCATAGAAGCAGCCGTGCAGAATAGATTTAACCTGAAGACCCTGCAGACGACGACGCAGCCACCACAGCGAACAGCCGACCAGAATCACATAGTCGACAACATACGACATCGCAATCGCAGGCATGCCATAGCCCAGCACCACACCAAACAGCAGAACCGAACCAGCCTGACCGATAGCAGAGTATAGGCAATAGCGACTATAAGGCTTCATGTCGAGCAACGCCGAGAAGCTCTTCTGCATCAACACGACCACGCCGTAGAGCGGCAGGGAGAGCGCCAGATAAACCAGAAACTCGGACACAAGCGCCACACCCGACTCGTCGAACTTGCCGGCGCAATAAATCATGTTGAGCGGACGGGCAAACACAATGAGATATAGCGCGAAAGGAATCAGGAAGAAGAGCATCTGGGCCACGCCGCGCGAGATACCAACGCGCACGCTGTCATAATCCTTTTCCTGGGCATCGTGCGAAAGCTCGGTATAAAGCGCCGTCGAGAGCGAGGCGGCTATCAAGGCATAAGGCAGTGTGTACCAAAGGCGCGCATAGGCAATTACAGAAGGACCGGTCTCGGGCTGCACCACCAGCGCGGCTGCGTTGGTAATGGAAGTCGACACGAACATGCATACCGTAGCGAGCAACGTCGGGACGCCGAGCGCGAGCGTCTGTCGCAGTGCAGGATCCTTAAAGTCGATATGAATATGAGGCCGGACACCATGCTTACCGAGTGCGGGAATCTGGCACGCCATCTGGACAAAAACGCCAAGCGTCGTGCCGAGCGAAATCAAAACGACGCCCGCCTGCTCACCAAAGCAGGCAGATACGGGAGCGAAGCCCATAAAACTCGCAATGACAATCACATTGTTGAGTACCGGGGCGAACGTCGACCAAAAGTAGTCACGATGCGCGTTAAGAACGCCCGAGAACACCGAGCCCAAGCCGTAGAACAAAATCTGAATGGCAAAGAAACGGAACATGAATGCAGCGGTATCCATGCTTCCGCCATCGCCCGAAAGGAACGACTGCGTCCAGATAAAGCCCGGAGCAAACACGGTGCCCAACACCGAAATGCCGCCCAGCAGCAAAAGCAGGATGCCGAGCAGATTACCTACGTATTCGTTTGAGGCGTCGCGACCCTGCTCACGACGCACGCCCATGTACACCGGCAAAAAGGCGGTAACCAACATACCGCCCATCACGAGCTCATAGAGCATATTGGGCAGGTTGTTGGCGACCTGATAGGAAGACGAGAGCAGCGACATGCCGATGGCGGCAGCCATAGCCCAAGTACGGATAAACCCGGTGACGCGCGACACAATGGTCAGTGCAGTCATGAGGCCGGCAGAACGGCCAACCGTAGAGTAGTCCGACGAGCCCATATCATCTACGTCGTCCTGTGATTGGGGGCTGACTTCAGTGTGTTGTCGAGAATCAACCTCGATATCAGGCTCATCGATTATCGCGAAGGGGTCGTCGACCAAAACGGCATCATCGGCAGAAAAAGCTCCGTCAACAGGCGTGACATCGTTGTCAAACGAAGCGTCATCGTTAGCTACGGCATTATTACCAAACACCGTGTCAACTTCCCTGGCGGCAGCGGTTCGACCAGAAAACGACAATAGATCCCAATCATCGTCCTCAACAGCAACGCCCTCGACCGGATCGGTCGAGCCGAGCGGTGACCACTCGTCATCCAAAAGCAACTGCTCGCCATCACCGTCGGTTGCAGGCCTCGCGGGACGATCGGCTGGGACACCCTGCAGTGCGCCCTTTCCCTGAGCCGCCATCAAAAACACCGCCGTCTCATCGGGACGCGGCGCACGAGACGCCCCGGCGTCAGGCATCCGTCCGGCACGGGATTGAGCCGCGGCCAAAAACACCGCCGTCTCATCGGGGCGAGCCGAAGAGAGAATCGTACGGGGAGGCACCGTACCGGCACCGGCGGCACGCAAATACACAGCCGTCTCCCCTGGATCTGCAGCAACGGACCAAGCGTTTCGAATCTGGTCATCGACCGAAGAAGCCTCAGGCGCGGGCGTCTGAGAAGCCGAACCCTTTGCAAAGTGAGCTCCGCGCTTCGATTCTTCCTGCGGCATCGCTCAGTCCTCTCTCGTGATCGGGGCAACCGTCGCCCCGCAAAATGCAACTAAGTCGTCGGGGGCAAGCTCAAGTTGATAGCCACGCTTACCGCCTGAGATAAAAATGGTATCCCAAAGGACGCATGTCTCATCGATCAGCGTCCGAAAGCGTTTTTTCATGCCGACTGGACTGCAGCCGCCCCGGACATACCCCGTCGCGGCAAGCAAGTCCTTGACATGCATCATGGTCAGCGACTTTTCACCAGCGGCGCGCGCTGCGGCCTTTAGGTCAAGCTCGTCGGCAACGGGAATACAGCACACAACGTGTTCGTTGGACGGCGTCACGCAAACCAAGGTCTTAAACCCCTGGCCAGGCTCCTCGCCAAGTTGTTCCAAAATTGCAACGCCTAAACCCACCGACTCATCGCCATCGTCTTCATACGTATGGAGAATATAGGAGATGCCGGCGTTTTCCAGCTCGCGCATCGCATTGGTTTTCGGCGTCTTTGCAGCCTTTGCCATGGCATGTCCCTTCCCTCGCATTCGAACGTAACGCCTAAGTATATGTCCAATTTAGCCGCATACGTCATCTCGACACACAGAAGCGCCACCGAATCGAAAGGAATCGGTGGCGCTTCTCGTACGACGGCGTCTCTTTACTGGGCGTCGAGTTGTGCCTGACGCTCGCGGTCGCGCTTGAGCAGCGGTGCCAAAAACTTGCCCGTGTAACTCTGCGAACATGCCGCGACCTGCTCCGGCGTACCCGAGACCACGACGGTTCCGCCGCCATTGCCGCCCTCGGGACCCATATCGATCAGGCGGTCGGCAACCTTGATGACATCAAGGTTGTGTTCAATCACCAGCACCGTGTTGCCCGCATCGACCAAGCGCTGCAGCACATCGAGCAGCTGGCGGACGTCCTCAAAATGAAGGCCGGTCGTCGGCTCGTCCAAAATATAGAACGTCTTGCCCGTCTGGCGTCGATGAAGCTCCTTGGCGAGTTTCACACGCTGCGCCTCGCCGCCCGAAAGCGTCGTGGCAGGCTGCCCCAAACTCACATAGCCCAAGCCAACGTCATACAAAGTCTGAAGCTTGCGCTTAATCTGCGGGATATTCCCAAAGAACGCCAGCGCCTCGGTGACGCTCATGTCGAGCACGTCCGAGATGGTCTTGCCACGGTAGGTGACCTCGAGTGTCTCGCGGTTGTAGCGTTTACCGCCGCAAACTTCGCAGGGAACGTAGATATCGGGAAGGAAGTGCATCTCGATCTTGATCTGTCCGTCGCCCTTGCACGCCTCACAGCGCCCGCCACTCACATTAAAGGAGAAACGACCCGGCGAGTAGCCGCGCGCCTTCGACTCCGGCGTACTCGCAAACAGCGCGCGAAGATCATCCCACAGGCCAATATAGGTAGCAGGGTTGGAACGCGGTGTGCGGCCAATCGGCGACTGGTCGATATCGATAACCTTATCGATACACTCGATGCCCTCGATTTTCTTATACGGACCCACAGGGCGCGTCGAACGGTGAATAGCATTCGTAAGGGCAGGCGCAATGGTGTCGGTAACCAGGGAGCTCTTGCCCGATCCCGACACGCCGGTAACAACCGTAAGCGTACCAAACTCGATCTTGGCAGTAACGTTTTTGAGGTTGTTAGCTCGAGCGCCCGTAATTTTAAGGCAGCCGCGACCGGGCTTGCGCCGTTCATCAGGCACCCGGATCATTCGTTTGCCGGTCAGATAAGCGCCCGTCATCGACTCAGGACACGCCATGATATCGGCAGGCGTTCCCGCCGCGACTACGTGTCCGCCGTTGACGCCGGCGCCGGGCCCCATGTCGATCACGTAGTCGGCGGCACGGATCGTGTCCTCGTCGTGTTCGACGACGATGACGGTATTGCCGATATCGCGCAGGCGCTCAAGGGTTTTGATCAGGCGCTCGTTGTCACGCTGATGAAGTCCGATCGATGGCTCGTCCAAAATGTACAGGACACCCATGAGGCCGGCGCCGATCTGCGTTGCCAGGCGAATACGCTGCGCCTCGCCACCAGAAAGCGTCGCCGAGGCACGATCGAGCGTCAGATAGTCGAGTCCAACATCGACCAGAAAACGCAAGCGCTCCAGGATTTCCTTGACGATGCGCCCGCCGATAAACTGTTGGCGCTCGGTGAGCTCCAGGCCCTCAAAAAACTCGAGCGACTCACGGCACGACAGGCAACAAACCTCGTAAATGGACTTGCCGCCCACGGTGACGGCGAGCATCTCAGGGCGCAAACGAGCGCCGTGGCAGCTCGAGCACGGTTCCTCGCGAATGTACTTCTCCAAGCGCGCCTTGGTGTTCTCGTTCGTCGTCTCGGTATAGCGTTCGTACAGGATGTTGCGAACGCCCGAAAACTTGGTATCCCACTGGCTACGACGTCCGTCGAGCTTTTGGTAGTCAACCGAGATCTTCGTATCGCCCAGGCCATCCAAGAATGCACGACGCACGCGAGGGGGCAAGTCCTCCCACGGCGTATCGGCGCTTACCTTAAAGTGTTTACAGACCGCAGCAAAAATCTGCGGGTAGTAGTTCGAATTGCCAAACAGGCTACCAAAGACTCCGTCGGCAATGGACTTCGAGGGGTCCTCGATCAGCGCCTCGGCATCAACGGTTTTCTTAAAGCCCAGGCCGTCGCACTCAGGACATGCGCCATAGGGAGCGTTAAACGAAAAATCACGCGGCTGAAGATCGTCGATGGAGTGTCCATGCTCCGGGCACGCCAAGGCCAACGAATACTCCAGCAGCTCGCCCTCGGTCCCCTCGGGAGCATCACGATCGGGCAGCATGTACACATTTACATTGCCGTGAGCCAGCGCGGTCGCCTGCTCAACGGACTCGGCGATACGGCCCAGAGAGTTCTCACGGATCACGATGCGATCGACCACGACCTCGATATCGTGCTTGAACTTCTTGTCCAGATCGATTGGATCGTCGAGCGAGCGCACTTCACCGTCGACACGCACGCGGCTAAAGCCCTCGGCGCGAAGGTCCTCAAACAGTTTGGTGTACTCGCCTTTTCGCCCGCGCACCACCGGTGCCAGCACAAACGCGCGGCGACCCTCCCCCGCCGCCAAGACCTTGTCGGCAACCTGGTCGGTCGTCTGGCGCTCAATGACGCGGCCGCATTCGGGACAGTGCGGGGTGCCCACACGGGCGAACAGCAGGCGCAGATAGTCATAAATCTCGGTTACGGTGCCAACCGTCGAGCGAGGGTTTTTAGACGTCGTCTTTTGGTCGATCGACACCGCCGGCGAAAGGCCGTCGATTGAATCCAAGTCGGGTTTGTCCATCTGGCCCAAGAACTGGCGCGCATAGCTCGAAAGGCTCTCGACGTATCGACGCTGGCCCTCGGCATAGATAGTGTCAAATGCCAGCGAGCTCTTGCCCGAGCCAGAAAGACCGGTAATGACCACGAGTTGGTCACGCGGAATGGAAACATCGATATCACGGAGGTTGTGCTCACGAGCGCCGCGAATAACGATAGAAGAATCAGACATGGAAGCTCCTTGCCTCCTATTGCATCGAATCATACTGTCGATGAGTTTAGCGCACTCGACGCGCACAGATGTTCGTAATACAAGATTCGCAGACCTTTAGCTTTGCGTATCGGGCGCTTAGTTTCTCGAAATGCCGTGGAAAGGTTACAGTAATCAAATACTGAACTTAATTTGCTGTAACAGAGGAACGTCCATGACCGAAGATATCCCCCTTGAAATCACTTCGAGCGACATGGCCAATCTGCCCATATTCATCGCCGTCCTTATCGTGGCCACCGTCGTCGTGCGCGTGTATTTTTCAATTAAACACAATGAAAAGCCACCCATTGCCCGCGTCTTTTGGTGCGCGACGCTCCTCATTCCGCTCGGCATGGTAGCTGCATGGATTACGAATCAATTGCTCGTAAATGAGGACAGTTCCCTATGGGTCCTTTCTTATTCGGCGCTCGGTGCTGCCGCCGTCATACTTCTTGTCGAACCCTTGGTTTCGGGACTTATCGACCAAACCGATCTTGCGACGGGAACGGTTGCCTGTATTTGCCGTGACATCCTTGTCATCGCCGCTGTTTCAGCGCTCTCGTTCGTTTCACTCGAAATTGCCTGCAACGAAACGTTCTATCGCATTCCCGCCAACTCATTCGGGTTTTCCGTCGGGCTGCTCGCGACGGTTCTGTTCTCCCTTTATTTGCTGGGACAGCGTCATGGAGGCGTCATGGCCCTCGTGCCCGTCGTCTGTTGCATCCTTGGCATTGCCGAGCACTTCGTCATAACGTTTAAAGGCGAGGCCATCCTGCCAAGCGATATCTTGGCCCTTGGCACCGCAATGGAAGTGAGCGAGGGATACGAGTTTACCTTTACCGCCGGAATCGTAACCTCTCTAGCCCTGTTAGAGATTTCCCTGGGGCTTCTTTCGCTTATCCGACCGAGAAAGCTCCGTACGCCCACCCATGTCTTCCCCGCAATCGCCGCTAACCTCTGCGCTTTTCTGCTAGTGACCGTTGTGGGGCTCTCGGGCTTTTCCAGCATCGACTTGGAGCAGGCGCTGAATTTTGGATTTGACCGTTGGCAGCCCATCACCACGTATGCGTCTCAGGGTTTTATCACTTCGTTCACCGAAATGGTCAACGAGTTGCCCATTGAGAAGCCCGAAGACTATACGCCCGATGAGGCGCAGAGCATCGAGCAGGAGCTCGCCGCCACCTACGACAGCACGTATGGCTCGAGCGAGCAGCGCGCGGCGGCCGTTGCCCAGTTCAATGAAATCAAGCCGACGATTGTTGCCGTCATGAACGAGAGTTTTAGCGACCTTTCGTGCTTTGAGCAGCTCCAGGCGGCCGGGTACACCGGCCCCGCATTCTACAACTCGCTTCCCGACACGCTTGTTCGCGGCACCATGTTCGCTTCGGTCGCCGGTGGCGGAACGGCGAACTCCGAATTCGAATTTTTGACCGGAGCGACAACGGCCTTTGTCGGATTAGGCAAAATCCCCTATCAGCTGTATCAGATGAATGACGTCAACAGCCTGGCAAAGGACCTTAAAGAGCTTGGGTATACCGCTACCGCTATGCACCCGCAAAACCCCGTCAACTACCATCGAGATAAAATCTATCAGCAGCTGGGCTTTGGAGACTTTCTTTCAATCGGCGATTTCGAAGGTGCGCCCTGCTACCATGCCGGCGTATGCGACTACGCCACCTACGACAAGATACTCGACCTGCTTAGAACCGACGAAGCCCCGCAGTTCATCTTTGACGTCACGATGCAAAATCACGGCGGCTACGACTATGGCACCGTTCCCGCCGAAGAGCTGACAAACTATTGGGTCGAGGGAGCCAGCGAGGGCGCCAATAGCGCGCTCAACACCTATCTTACCTGCATCAACGCATCCGACCGGGACCTCGAGTACTTTATCAACGAGCTCCGCAATATCGGCAGACCGGTTGTTCTTGTCTTTTTTGGCGACCATCAGCCGAGCGCCGCAGCGACTCTCAACGACGAGCTGTACCCTCAGGAAGATACGGCAAGCCACGCTTTCCGTATCTATCAGTCGACCTATTTCGTCTGGGCTAACTATGAAATCGCCGGCAATACCGAGCTCAACGTCTACGACACCGTCGGGGCAAACGAGATTGCAGCCATTACCCTTAATAAGATCGGCGCCCCGCTCACCGACTATCAAAAGGCTCTGCTTGCAACAAGGTCAGATGTGCCCACCATCAATGTCGCCGGCTATCTTGGTGCCGACGGGCTGCGCTACGATTTGGAATCTGAAGACAGCCCATACGCCTCGACGATCGACAAGCTGCAGCGCATGCAATACCTCGAGTTCGCCAGCAAAGTTCAGTAAGCCCGCTCATTCGCTTGGGCCCATCGCATTGCAAGCACGCTCGGCCCAAATGCATCACAAATGACTCCCGCTCGCAAACGAGGGTACAATGACGCTCGTGTCACATCACGGGGCCCCGGCCCCAACATATACAAAGGAGTCATACATGGGTTGCGAGCACGCACAGGCCGCCGGCGGACAAACGTCGCCGTCGCAATTTGAGGAGAACACGCTGTCCGAGGTCAAACGCGTCATCGCCGTGCTTTCCGGCAAGGGCGGTGTCGGCAAGTCGTTTGTCACCGGTGCCATCGCCACCGAGCTCGCCCGTCACGGCCACAAGGTCGGCGTCCTCGATGCCGACATCACCGGTCCCTCTATCCCCAAGATGTTCGGTATGAGCGGACGCCACGTCCATGCCCTTGGCAACCTTATGCTGCCCGAAATCTCCGAGCACGGCGTCAAGGTCATGAGCTCCAACCTGCTGCTCCAAAACGAGACCGACCCCGTCCTTTGGCGCGGTCCGGTCATCGCAGGCGCCATTAGGCAGTTCTGGAGCGAGACCTCGTGGGGCCCCATCGACTACCTGCTGGTCGACATGCCTCCGGGAACAGGCGACGTCGCGCTCACCGTCTTCCAGTCGCTGCCCGTCGACGGCATCGTCATCGTCACGAGCCCGCAGGATCTGGTCTCGATGATCGTCGCCAAGGCGGTTAACATGGCCGAGAAGATGAACGTCCCCATTCTGGGCATTGTCGAGAACATGAGCTACATTGAGTGCCCCGACTGCGGCAAGAAGATCGAGGTCTTTGGCAAGAGCAAGCTCCCCGAGGTCGCAGAGCGCTATAACCTCGACATCTTGGGCCAGCTTCCCATTAATCCGGCACTCGCCGAGGCCTGCGATAAGGGCGAGGTCGAGACCGCGTTGCCCGACGGCATGTTGCCCCAGGCCGTCTCTGCCGTCGAGGCCATTGCCCCGCACGAGACCGACGAGGCCTAAGTGAACACGAGCGCCTTCTATGACGTCCTGGTAATCGGCGGCGGGGCTTCAGGCCTCGCCGCCGCCATCACGGCCGCGCGCGCGGGTAAAAGCGTCTGCATCGTTGAGCGCGATGTCGCCTGCGGCCTTAAGCTGCTTGCGACCGGCAACGGTCGCTGCAACCTCTCCAACGAATCGATTGATCCTCAGCGGTATAACCACCCCGCATTCGTCGAATCCGTCATGGGCCCCCAGCCCGAGCAAGAGCTTATGGGTTTCTTCTCCTCGCTGGGCATCATGACAACCTCCGAGGAAGGCCGGCTGTACCCGCGCTCCCTTCGCGCCGAATCGGTACGCGACGCGCTTCTCAACGTTTGCGACCGCCTGGGTATCACCTTAATCTGCGGGGCCAACGTTGCCTCGGCGCACAAAGCTTCCGAAGGCTGGGCACTCCAAATAAACCGTCCAGCGCGGGCGCTCAAGGCAAAAAAGCACGACGACCGAAAATCGGAGCTCCGCTCGCTTCGGAAAGCACTCGCCGATGTCCCTCGCAAGAACGAGGCCCTGGAGGCACATGCCGTAATTATCGCCACGGGTGGCAACCCCACCGGTATCGCCGATACGTTTAGCCTCCCCCTCACTTCGCTGCGCCCCATCCTCTGCCCCGTATCGGCAACGGTCGTCGGCGATCGGGCGGCACTCAAGACGTTGGATGGTCTGCGCGTCCGCGCCCGCTTGACGCTCACCCGTAACCATAGTGAGCTCTGGCACGAAGACGGTGAAGTACTGTTTCGAACCTTCGGTATCTCGGGCGTCGCTGTCTTCAACCTCTCCCGTCGTATCCAGCGCGGCGATACGATCCTGCTCGACGTTTTCCCCGACCTCTCTAAAGACGAGTTGCTCGATATGCTTAACCGGCGCGTTGAGCTGCTCGGCGGCTTTTCGCCCCGCGATCCCCGTTGGCTCGACGGCATGCTCGCCCCGCAACTCTCCCGCGTCGTCTGCACAGCGTTCGAGCAGTGCCATCCAGGCTCCAACGATGTCGTCCACCTGGTCTCGATCCTCAAGCACTTTAAGTTGCTCGTCGAGGGAACAGCCGAGGAGCGCTCGGCGCAGGTCACGCGTGGTGGCGTATCTGTCGAGAGCATCTCAACACCCAGTCTACACGCGTGCAGCGTTGTCGACGCCCCGCTTTACGTCTGCGGCGAAGCGCTCGACATCGACGCCGATTGCGGAGGCTTTAACCTTGCGTGGGCCTGGATCTCGGGCATTCGCGCTGCAAGCAGCCTGTAGCCGCACAGTCTATAATCAAAAACGCATTCGGGCCGTCTGGGATACCGGACGGCCTCTTTCTTGCCTCTAAGGAGACCTCGATGATCGAAATCACCCAAGTCAACGCGTCACTCGATGAAGCCGGCGATGAAAATGCCTGCCTCATTGTTGGCAAGCGATTCGCCAAGCGCGTCCTGCGTTGCAAGGACTCCGAGATCAAGTCCATCGAGCTCCACCGCAAGTCAATCGACGCTCGCAAAAAACGAGACGTCCATTTTATCCTGAGCTTTCGTGTTGAGCTGACTAGTCCCCACCTCGAGCGAGAAGCGGTCGACAGCGTTGCCGAGCGTGACCGCTCGCGCGTACGCGCGATAGAAGACGATGAGCCTTCATTCCCCTCCCCCGTTTCCGGCGCACCCAAAGAGCGCCCCGTCGTCGTCGGTGCCGGATGTGCCGGCCTTTTCGCCGCACTCACCCTTGCCGAAGCAGGTCTGAAGCCCTTGCTCATCGAGCGCGGCGACCCGGCATTTCGCCGCTCGCAGGCGATCGACCTCTTTCTAAAGGAGCGCATCCTCGACCCCGAGAGCAATATTCAGTTTGGCCTGGGCGGCGCGGGGACCTTCTCGGACGGCAAGCTCAATACAGGAACCAAAAATCCCGCCCATCGCCTTATCCTCGAAACCTTCGTCGAGGCAGGTGCGCCCCGCGATATTCTGTGGGATGCCAAGCCGCACATTGGCTCCGACATCCTTCCCACGGTTGTTACCGCTATATCCCAGCGCATCGAGCAACTCGGAGGTGTCGTCCGTTATCGAACAAAACTCGTCGACATTCGCATCGACGCGTCTGGCGCCATCACCGGTATTGATGTCCAATCATCCCAAGACGCCGCTTACGAGCCAATTGAGACAAAGCACCTCATCCTCGCCTGCGGGCATTCTGCTCGCGATATTTTTGAACTCCTTAAGGACCACGACGTGGCCCTCGCACAAAAGACCTTTGCCATGGGCGTTCGCATCGAGCATCCGCAGCGCGACATCGACCGAGCCCAATATGGAGCCTCGGCGGGACATCCTGCCCTCGGAGCAGCCCCCTACAAACTCGTCGCCCATCTTCCCAACGGCCGCAGTGTGTTCTCGTTTTGCATGTGCCCCGGCGGGCAGGTTGTCGCCGCCTCTTCCGAGCAGGGCCACCTGTGCGTCAACGGCGCCAGCCTCAATGCCCGCGACGGCCGTAACGCAAATGCCGCCCTGCTCGTTAACGTCACGCCCGAGGACCTTCCCGACGATGACCCGCTCGCCGGCATCGAGCTCCAGCGCGCCTGCGAGGCGGCCGCCTATCGCCTGGGCGGTTCCAACTGGAACGCACCGGCACAACTCGTCGGAGATTTCCTCGCAGGACGCGCCAGCAAGGCGCCCGGAAAGGTAAAGCCCACCTATCCGCTCGGTGTGACCTGGACGGCAATTGACGAAGCCCTGCCGCAGCATATCGTCGAGTCGCTCCGCCTGGGACTTCCCCTACTCGGAAAAAAGCTACGGGGCTACGACCGCCCCGATGCCGTTCTTACCGGCGTGGAGACTCGTTCGAGTTCACCGGTCACTGTCACCCGAGACCGAACGTGCCATGCCGTGTCGACCCCGGGCCTCTACCCTTGTGGTGAGGGAGCTGGATATGCTGGAGGCATCATGAGCGCGGCCACCGACGGTATCCGTTGTGCCGAAGCCCTGATCGCAGACCTCTAGCGAACGAATTCCAGCGCGCAAAAGACACAGGCCCCGAGCTCCCTATGGAGCTCGGGGCCTGTTCGCTATTTCTTAAACCGTGCACCCTGGCGTTTTCTACCCGATGCGAACGTGGAACCCTTGCGGGCCTGCGAACGCAAACGCTCGATCGTCTCGTCCTCAGACGCACCCTCGAGCATCGCCCGAATCTGAACGACAGCATCACGCAGGCGCGCCGCCTCCTCAAAGTCCATGGCGGCAGAAGCGTTACGCATATCCTCTTCCATGGTTTCGACGATCCGCACAAGCTCGTCATGCGGTAGTTCTTCCAACTGTTCCGCAAGTGTCTGCTCGGGCGCCACCGTTTCCGGCACACCGCCCTCGCCCGACTCATCGGGCGTATAGAATGCGCCATGGCCAAGAGAGTCGCCCTTCGAGCGTCCCTTGGAGCCCACAGTTTTTTCGGCCTCGGCAATAAAACTTGAGATGTCGTTGATGGCCTTGCGCACTGTCTTGGGCACAATGCCATGTTCTTCGTTATATGCCATCTGAATCTCGCGACGACGCTGCGTCTCCTCGATGGCCGCTTTCATCGAATCGGTCACAACGTCTGCATACATGATGACTTCGCCATCGGCGTTACGGGCCGCACGGCCAATCGTCTGAATCAGCGAACGACGGTTGCGCAAGAAGCCTTCCTTATCGGCATCGAGAATTGCCACCAGTGAGACCTCGGGAAGATCCAAGCCCTCGCGAAGCAGGTTGATGCCAACGAGAACATCGATCTTGCCCTCGCGCAGCGTTCGCAGGATCTCGACACGGTCCATTGTCGCCGTATCAGAGTGCATGTAATTGACCTTAATGCCCGCATCAAGTAGATGGTCGGTCAGGTCCTCGGCCATGCGCTTGGTCAACGTGGTCACCAGCACGCGCTCCTTGCGGGCAACACGCTCGCGAATCTCATCCTCAAGATCGTCAATCTGACCGCGAACGGGACGCACGTCGATCTTGGGATCGAGCAGGCCGGTCGGACGAATAATCTGCTCCACGTCGTTTTGGCTCACCCGCAGCTCGTAGTCGCCCGGCGTTGCCGAAACATAGATGAACTGGGGGATTCTCGCCTCAAACTCATCGAAACGAAGCGGGCGATTGTCGAGCGCCGAGGGCAGGCGAAAGCCGTGCTCCACCAGGGTCACTTTACGCGAACGGTCGCCTTCATGCATGCCACGAATTTGCGGCACCGTCACATGGCTCTCGTCTATGATGCAGAGCATGTCCTTGGGAAAGTAATCGATTAGGGTAAACGGCGGTTCACCCGGCTTACGCCCGTCCAAATGGCGAGAGTAGTTCTCGATGCCGTTGCAAAAGCCCATGGTCTCGAGCATCTCGAGGTCATAATCGGTCCGTTGCTGTAGACGTTGCGCCTCGAGCAACTTATTGGTTGCCTTAAGCTCCGCGACGCGTTTTTCGCATTCTTCACTGATTGACTTCAAGGCCGCCTTGACCTTGGGCTTCTCGGTCACATAGTGCGATGCCGGCCACACGGGAATAGCCTCATACTCACGAAGCATCTCACCGGTAACCTCATCGATTTCGGCGATAAGCTCGACCTCATCGCCAAAGAACTCAAATCGCAACGGATGCTCGGCATAGGGCGGATACACATCGACAACATCACCGCGCACGCGGAAGGTGCCACGCGCCAAGTCATAGTCGTTCCGGTCGTACTGAATGTCGATGAGCGCATGGATAAAGTCATCGCGCTCGAGCGGTACTTTCTTGTCGACATTCGGCGCCAGCCCCGCATAGTCCTCAGGAGAGCCGATGCCATAGATGCAGGACACCGAAGCAACGACGATCACATCGCGTCGAGAAAGCAACGAGGCGGTCGCCTGATGTCGAAGCATCTCGACTTCTTCGTTAATCGAAGCATCCTTCTCGATATACGTATCGCTTTGCGGCACATACGCTTCGGGTTGATAGTAATCGTAGTACGAGACGAAGTAGACCACGGCGTTGTTGGGAAAGAATTCTTTGAGCTCGCTCGCAAGCTGGGCGGCGAGGGTTTTGTTGGGGGCCATGACCAGCGTTGGCTTACCGAGAGCTTCGATGGTCTTGGCCATGGTAAAGGTCTTGCCCGAGCCGGTCACGCCAAGCAAAACCTGATAGCGGTCTCCGTCCCTCACACCCTGCACAAGCGACTCAATGGCCTTAGGCTGTGAACCTGCAGGCTCATAGGGAGACACGACCTCAAACGGTACCTCGGAGCCCTCAACGCCAAAACGTTTGAGCTCTCCGCCAACACGCTCAACTTCAAAATCCGCCATGGATACTCCTAACTCATACATCTGCAGTATACGCAGGCGGCAGGCATAGTCCTATACGAACCGGTCGGGATAGAGGGTCTTATAGCGAACCCAGGCATTATTGACACGAATCAAATAGGCTTGCGTCTCGGGAAAGGCAATCGCGTTATGGAACGATGTGTTTTGCTGCGCCCACCCATCGACATTGCCCATTCCGGCATTGTAAGCAGCAATAGCGCTATCCGTCGACCCATTGAAATACGTCAACAGGTATGAGAGGTACGCGCACCCAAATTCGATATTCGAAGCGGGGTCATTCAGGTCATCGGCTGAATACTCGTCCCCGTCGACAAGGCCCTTAGCGATCATATCCTGAGCGGTTTCGGGCATAAGTTGCATGAGACCTTGGGCGCCCTGATTTGATTCCGCCTCGGGATCCCAGTTTGATTCCGACTTGATGACGGCACACACCAGATACGGATCGAGATTATGCGAAATACTGGACTGCTTTACATACGCCTCATAGTCAATCGGATAGAACGGTTTAAAGAAAGCGGCGGGAGCACACGAGTAAACGAGCGAGATAAGGCCAAAGATGAAAACGACAACCAGCGGCACAAGGCGATACCACGTAAAGAAACGCGTCTTAGGCATCTGTCGTCTCCTTATCCATAGCATCCATAAGGCCATGGCGAGCAAGCCACGCGTCCAGTTGTTCAAAGAGCGAGCTGTCGCCCGCTGCGTTATCAATCACGGTCGTGGCGAGACTGCAAAGCGAAGACTCATCGGGTTGGCAAGCACAGCGAGCATCAAAATCGGATGGCTCCATACCACGGTGAATAGCGCGTTCGCGACGGACCGCTAAAGGAGCGCTAACAACCATAATTTCATCCGCAAGGCCAAAGGCGTCCTCAAAGCCAGTCGGAGCAGATACTTCGACCGCCGCAAAGGGATAGCGGGGGGACGAAACCGTACAGCAAGCAGGATCGAGAATCCTCAGCGAAAGCTGCTCAATGAGAGCGGGGTGCACAATACTATTGAGCCTTGCAACCGTATCGGGAGAAACAAAAGCTCGAGAAGCGAGAACGCTACGTCGAACACCGCCATCCTCGTCCAAAATATCCCAGCCAAACTCTTCAGCAAGAGCATTGACGATATCCGACCCCGGTACGTACAGCGATTTGGCAAGAACGTCTAAATCGATAAGCAGGGCTCCGCGAGATTCCAGAAAGCGGCAGGCAGTCGATTTACCCGAAGCAATATTGCCCAAAACGAAAACGGTAAACATCAAGCCCTCCCTAACGTCAATGCGAGTAATTATCGCGCAAATACAAAGCGACGGTTCAAAAAACAGCCAAACAGTAAGAGAGTCAAAGGAAGAGTCCGTTCACAAGGCACAGCTTGTATATAGCGCA